>CAJXEU010000144.1 GCA_913052525.1 uncultured Actinomycetes bacterium | reverse complement strand
CGCAGAGGTAACTGTACATACGCTGTAAATTAGTTGCCCTCCAGGAGCCACTAGGTTCAGGGCAGAGAGGAGAAGTTCTTCTTGCAAAAAAGACAGCCTTTTGATTTCCTCTTTGGATACTCGCCAACGGGCATCGGCTCTACGTCGCAAAACTCCTAACCCTGAACATGGAGCATCTACCAATACTCGGTTAAAGACTTTCGGTTTAAATGGAGGAAAACAGCCATCAGAAACCACCAGAGAAAGATCAGTATCAAGTCGTTGTGCATTTTCTGCCACAAGCCCTATCCGATTCTTTCGCAAATCTGCTGCAACCGTCCACACCCCACCAGAGGCTATAAGCGTAGCTTTCCCTCCTGGCGCTGAACACAGATCCAAAATGGAGTCACCATCTCTTAGGTCGCTACCAGCTAGCTCGGCAACCATCTGTGAGGACAAGTCCTGATGATAACCATCGTCACGAGTCACAGCAGGTGCAGGCTCATTCATAGTTTTAGCCATCACTAAAGCATTTTGTTCACCAATATCCGATTTGAGAAGGTTTACCAGCCAATCTGGATAACTAAGTTCAACAGCTTCAGATGGCCAATCAGTAACAGGGTTTTCGCTAATTCGTCTCAAAACCGCATTACAAAGTCCGCGGATACGACGTGGAGCTACTTCAACAGTTGCTGATACTGCGGCATGAGCTGGAACACCACCAAATATTATTTGCCATACTCCTAATCGAAGAATCGTTCTTGCCAAGGGCTCTATTTCATCATGTAAGAATCGATCAAGCGTATAGTCACAAGCTCGCCTCATTCTCGTAGTCCCATAGACCATTTCTGTAACAAAAGCGCGATCTCTGCTGTCTAACTTAGATTTTTCTAAAGTTGTATTGAGGACTAAGTTTGCAAAAGCACCGTCATTTTCGATTCTTTCAAGAACTTTGACCGCTGTACGACGAGGTGCAGCTCCTTCTACCATTAGATAAACCGGTCTTCAGAGTTGAGTCGAGCCCCCGACTGCCAAGAATCAAAAGACTGACGTCCTCGATTCTCAGCTTGTACCTCTAGCAACTTAAGAGAGCCATTTACCCCAGCTACTTGATCATCAGAAATTGTTCCAACTGGCTTAGATAGTACAGAACCAACTGAAGCCGACCATATTTTAAAACGGTTTCCACGAAATGTAGTCCAAGCGCCTCCTAGGCGAATCTTGTTCATTAGTTCCTCTACCGGCTGGTTCCAATCTAAAAGAAGGTCATCTGGCGAAATTTTATGAGCATATGTAGGTGAACCAGTTTGAGGAACAGGCATCTTGAGTCCCGTTTTGAGTGTCTTAACAAGCATTGAACTTCCAACTTCTACAAGATTCTGTCGAAGTTCGTCTCCTGTCTGATCTCCTATTTCTACTTCTTGTCTTGCACAAATACTTCCAGTGTCTAATTCTTCTTCCACGACCATGAGACAAACACCAGTAATTAAGTCTCCAGCCAGAATAGATCTCTCTACCGGTGCCGCTCCTCGCCACCGCGGGAGTAGCGAAAAATGCAAGTTGAGCATCGGTATCTGTTCTAAATAATTCTTTGAAATGATTTGACCAAAGGCTACGACCACTCCAAGGTCAGTTTCCACATGCAGAAGATCAGATAACTCATGGGTCACCGGTAATCCGAGCTCTAATGCCTTAACCTTCACCGGGCTATGACTCAGAGAAGACCCTCTTCCCCGTCGCTTGTCTCGACCAGTAACAACCATCGCTATTTCAAACCCTGCATCACATAGTTCAACTAACGGAGATACTGCTATCTCTGGTGTCCCTAAATAAACCAATCGCGTAGGATTCGTCGGAAGAGAAGCTATCAAGGCAACCGCAATTCTCCGGGATCTGAAGCCGGTTTGGAAGCACGTTTGAGATCTAGTTCTCTTAACTCGGTTAAAGCTAGTCGACGACTCTCATCATCAAGAAGGTCAAGCAACAAGACACCATTTAAGTGATCTATTTCGTGTTGAAATAGTCGCGCTTCAAGTTCATCTGCTTCTATTGATACTTCATTTCCATGGAGGTCTACTCCCACCAAATGAATTGTTTTAGGACGAATTATTTCCCAAGAAAGCCCTGGTATGGAAAGGCAGGCTTCTTCAAAAACCCATTCACCATCAGATTCCACAATTTTTGGATTCAGGATTACTCCTGAATGTTCTCCATGGTCATAAACGAAAAACCTTTTCTGGATTCCTACTTGTGGTGCTGCAAGACCTATGCCCGCTGCGTCGTACATTGACGAAAACATATTGTCTGTCACCTTCACCAATGCTGCGTCTATATCAGTAACTTCATCCGTTACTGTTCGCAGCACTGGATCACCAAATGTTCTTATTTCGTATGAACCCATAAGATAAGACTATCGTCAGGCTATGGATGACTCCGATCAGCACTACTGGGTATCTAACCCTAATTCCACTTCCCGTCAAAAAGAGGTGAAGTTGCTCCTACCTGATGTTGATCTTAGTTTGACTACCGACCGCGGGGTTTTCTCAGCGAATCAAGTAGATAAAGGAACCCGTTATCTTTTAATGAACGGACCTTCTATTCCTTCATCAGTTAAGAACATTTTAGATTTAGGTTGTGGATACGGACCTATCGCATGCACCTTGGGGAAACGGTATCCAGATGCAACGGTATGGGCCACTGATACCAACTTGCGGGCACTTGAGCTTTGTCGATTAAATGCTAAAAAAATGGAATCAAAGAATGTCTTTACCTGCCTTCCTGAAGAAATACCAAAGCATCTCTTTTTTGATTCAATCTGGTCCAACCCTCCAATTAGGATCGGTAAAGAATCCCTTCACCAACTGCTCCTAGAATGGTTGAATCGTCTCAGTGCTAATGGATCAGCTCATTTAGTTATACAACGCCACCTAGGTTCTGACTCTTTAGCCAGTTGGCTAGAGACAAAAGGCTGGGATACTAATCGACGTGGCTCGAGAAAAGGTTTCCGATTGTTAGATGTCACCAGAAAGGAAAAAGATGAAGAATCTTGATAGTACGGGTCTTAAAAGGCTTCATCGCGAATGGCGACGACAAACCAAATCTGACATAGCGATACTCCTAGATAGCGTGCAAACTCCATTTAATGTTGGTGCGATTCTTCGTACTGCTGCTGCGTATCGGAGCTCACATATCTGGCTTTCTGGAGCTACACCTCTTCCCTCTCACCCAAAAGTTGCACGTACCGCTTTAGGAACAGATCGATATTTGACTTGGTCTTTTTGCGAAGAGATTGAAGAGGCTATAACCCAAATTAAGGATTCAGGTTTTTCTTTATTGGGGATTGAACTATCTGAAGAGGCGACGCCAATATTTGAAGTTCCCATTGAGGAAAAAACGTGCTTAGTCTTTGGGCATGAAGATCGAGGGCTCTCATCTTTAACTCTTGATGCCTGTGATTCTGTCGCTTTTATTCCTCAACTAGGACGAGTAGGGAGCCTAAATGTTGCGACGGCTGCTGGTATCGCTCTCTACGAAACTCACCGCAGAATATGGAATTCTTAATTCAAATATTCTGAGGATCAACTTGAATTCGAAGCCTCCCACTTGGACGCTCTGTTTTGTTCAATAATTCAGCCAAACTTTCTGAATTCTGTGCTTGAATTAGCCAAGATCCATCTCTTGGCCCCATGATTTTTATATTTTCTGGCTTTCCTAATAAATTCATAAACGCTTCTGCAGATGCTCCAGAAATCTCTGCCTGCGCAGAAAAAGGAGGGAGGTTTAATATTTTTCTTCTTTCTAATTCTGGTACGGATAGAAGTTCAGGATTTCCATTAATTGCTGCTTGAAGTACTTCATGATCGGGTTGTCTAGTTTGAACTACTATCTTCCCATCACCATCACGTGACCCCACCAAACGAGAAGCTTGCGCTAATAGAGACAAAGCCTGTTCATTCGCACGGAAACGCTGTGCAAGAATTTCTTGGTCGAAGTCAAGAAAGATGACTTGAGAAGCTTTCTTGAATCGGTGTAAGGCGGCTTGGGTTCCAACGAATAATTTGTATCCCAAAATATCATTGACACTTGTCTCAGGAGTAATCTCCATAGTTGGTTGACGTGCCAATGCCTCAATTTCTTCACGCAAGCGACTAACTCCGGCTCTGAGATTTTTGAAACGTGTAGAACCACAGCTAACGCATAAGGATGGCCTGCGACCTTCATCTATAGGACAGAGGAGCATTTCAGTTTTATCTTGAATTAGTGGAACTTGATG
>CAJXEU010000143.1 GCA_913052525.1 uncultured Actinomycetes bacterium | reverse complement strand
ACCGAAGGGAATGTCACATAAAGCCGATTTCCAAGTCATCCAGGACGCTAAAGCCTTGACTTCATCAAGGTTAACCAGCGGGCTAAAACGAACCCCACCTTTGTAAGGCCCTAGGACATTGTTGTGTTGAATCCTGTACCCAGTGAAGACTTCAAATCTCCCATCGTCCATCTTCACTGGAAAGTTCACGATGATCTCGTTCTTGGGTTGAGACAGGATCTGTCGGAGATCGTCAGAGAGTCCAATCAAATCTGCTCCTCGGTTGAATTGGGTTAAAGCGGTAGCGAATAAACTCTCAGGATTGTTTGACATTGTTTCTCCGTTGAACGACTTCACTAGACCTTAGTTCAAGGTTTTCTTAAAGACCTGTGAAATAACTCCAACAAGAAAAGAACCAACTAGTGAACAGATAATTATTGTTGTCCAAGCACTGCTTGGTGGAAGATCAAGTTCAAAGAAATCTTGACCTGTTTTGTTGAACATAATGAAAACATAGGAAAGAGCCATAGCGGCGGCCAAACCTAATTTCCAAGGACGCAGCGGCCTACTTATTGAAAGTAAAATACTCAAACCTAAAGCAAGAAGAATAATGGTTGCGGCGGTACGGGCTTCATCTAAAGAAGCGGTGCCGTTTCTCGTCACTTCGTAGCCAACAAAAGTGACAATCCCAGCGGTAAAACCTGAAGGTAGCGAAAAATAGAGAACGCGTCTCAAAAACCCTGATTTAACCAGACTTGTATCAGGGGCGAGAGCTAAGAAAAAACCTGGTAAACCTATTGAGAAAGACCCAATCAATGTGAGTTGTTTAGGGAGCAAAGGAAAAGGGCTGCCAAAAATTCCAACAAGTAGTATCAGCAAGAGAGCGTAAGCAGCTTTACATATAAAAAGATTCGCTACACGTTCAATATTGTTAATAACTCGTCTGCCCTCCGCGAGAACTCGCGGTAAGGTCCCGAACCGGTCATCGAGTAAAACAAGTTGAGCTACTGCTCGGGTAGCAGAACTCCCTGAACCCATAGCGATTCCCATGTCGGCATCTTTAAGTGCTAATACATCATTTACCCCATCTCCGGTCATCGCGACTGTATGCCCTAGAGATTGAAGGCAAGAAACCATTGCTCGTTTTTGATGTGGGGTGACTCTCCCGAACACTGTTTCTTCTTCAAGTATTTTCGCGAGTTTAGAAGGATCCTCTGGAAGGTTGCGTGCATCAAAACCTGAATCGCTTTTTGGTATACCAGCTCGATTAGCTACAGCGGCAACGGTTGCTGGATGGTCTCCTGAAATTACTTTCAAGGTGAGTCCTTGCTCAACAAAAAAAGCCAGAATCTCTTCCGCTTCTTCTTTGATGGTGTCTTCAAGCAGAACTAATGCAATAGGTTTCCGGTATTCCGGTAAAACTTCTAACTTTTCCTGGGTTGCTTTTGAGTGAGTTAAAACTAGGACCCTTTTCCCTGAATCAGCATGTTCTTTTACTAACTCTCGCTCCCGTAAAGCATCTTCGGGAAGCAAAATATCAGGCGCACCTAAATGGTAAGTCCCATGATGAGTAAAACTTGTAGCTGCCCATTTACGAGCAGATGAAAAGGGAAGAATATTATCTGTCGTCCATTCTGGGTTTAAACAATTTGTTCCGATAGCTTTCAACGTCGGATTAGGATTTGGATCAGAAGCAACCATTGCTCCTAAAGCATCAGTTGGGTCCGCTTCATCAAGTTGTTCTATTCCAGCAAAAGAAATTTCCCCGGTTGTGATTGTCCCAGTTTTATCAAGACATAAAACATCCACACGCGCTAGAAGCTCCACTGAGGCCAGTTCTTTAGCTAATGCTTGACGCCTAGCTAAAGCTACAACTCCAACGATAAATGAAAGACTGGTGAGAAGAACCAATCCATCAGGCACTGCAGCTACAGCCCCAGCTACCGTTCCACGTATTGCCTCATTCCAGACATCTTCTTCTGCTAGAAGTCGAAGAAGTAGCAAGATAGAAGCTGGGGGAATAATAAAAAAAAGCCATTTCAGGATGGAATTAACTCCCGCTTTTAACTCACTATTGGCTAGTTTGAACCGTCGAGCTTCTTCTGCGAGAGAAGAAGCATAAGCATCTCCTCCGATCCGAGTAGCTACATATAAGCCTGACCCTGCAGAGACGAAACTTCCAGACAAAACAGAATCGTTTATTACTTTGTCAACTGGATCTGATTCTCCAGTTAAAAGAGATTCATCGATTTCTAATCCAGTTTCATTCACCACCGTTCCATCGACAACAACTTGGTCTCCTGGCAGCAAAGATAAGAGGTCGTCAGCGACAACTTCTGAAACTGAAATTTCCACTTCTAATCCGTCACGAATAACTCGAGCTTTTGGAGAAGAAAGAACAGCTAGTTCGTTTAACGTACGACGTGCTTTTAACTCCTGAGCAATGCCGATAACGCTATTTGAAATTATGACACCAGCGAAGAGTGCATCACCGGGAAACCCTGCTATCAAAATAAGAACAAATAAAGACCCCATGATGGCATTTACAGGCGTAAGAACATTAGCCCTTATTATTTCGCTAGTGCTTCGAACCGGCGCATCAGGGACGTTATTGATACGCCCATCCGCTATCCGTTCTTCAACTTGGGATTGGCTAAGCCCAGTCATTAAATCTGGAGATGAAGCTACATTGTTCACAGTATTGATGGTAGAAGAAAAATGAAGTCAGTCTGACGACTGCTCAAAGAAATATTTGTTGCCAAACATCGTTAAACGATGACGAGAACCTGATACATCCGGATTATTAGTTTCGTATCCAGCGTCTCCTTCCCACATCGCAACTGTCCCACCGTCAGTCTTAGCCATGTGAGTCCTATAAAAAATTGGATTCATTTTGTCAAGTTCTTCAAGAGCGTTATGAACAGAATGAAAGGAAGATAGCAGAGTCAAAGATATCCAAGTAGGCGGTGCTAGTTCGATATCGGCATTATCTCTTTTTTGTAAGGCAATGCTTGGTTGCATCCATGCATGATCAGTTATTTCTCCATTATCAATTACTACGTTCCCCTTGTCTCCATCTAATGCTTTTGTTGCGAAAAAAAATGTAGAAAACCTTTTTGGAACAATCGGGGGAGGAACCCAATGAGAGAACCAAACGAGAGAATCTGGATCTATAGAGATATCAGCTTCTTCTTCAGCTTCTCGAACTGCTGCTTTAGAAGCTGTAGCAAGCTCGTCAAGGTCACCTTTATCACCAATCACTTCGTCTTCATCATCAACTCGACCTCCAGGAAATACCCACATACCCCCAAAAGCGATCTTTGAGTTTTTCCTCAACATAAGGACCTCTAACCCGTCGCTGCCATCTCGCATGACCACTACAGTTGCTGCAGGTATAAGGGCCGACTCACCAAATTCAATGTGATGTTTTGACCAAGCTTCATATCGTCTTAGGTCATTTATTTCGCTCACGTAATGACTCCAGCTGCCCGTAATTCATCTATTTCATCACCACAGCCAGCTTCGGCAACAACCTCATCTGTATGTTGACCTAAATTAGGAGCCGAAGGCTCTCTTAGATCCGTTGGTGTCCCATGGAACCGAGCAGGAGGACGAGGCTGCATAACCCTTCCCGCTGTTGGGTGCTGATGCTCTACAAAAGTCTGATTTGCTATTACCTGTGGGTCATTGGCCACTTCTTCAACGTTTCGGATAACCCCAAACGGTATTTGTTTAGATTCAAGGGCAATGGTCGCCTCATCAATTGTAAAAGAGGTAGCGTTTTCTTGGATTCTTCGACGCACCTCTTTAGTTTTAGGCAAATTTTGTAACCGGTCGCTCAGTCGTGCAAGGTCAGGATCTGAACTATCCACACCAAAGATTTCAGCGAGGCCGTGAAATTCAAAGTCGTCAGGTATCGCTACTGCAATATGGCCATCATCTAACTCAATTGGTGTATTTGAAGCCGACATTGATTGAAGCCAAATGCGTTCAGCTTCGGGAAGAATTTCATGATCAGCCCCATCTACAAAAAGAAAAGCAATAGCAGCATCAAGCATAGATAATTCAATGTGCTGCCCACCAGCGCCTCTTTCACGTGCAAATAATGCTGCGGTAATTGCTTGACAAGCGGTATGAGCTGTGAGCTTGTCAGCAATCAATTGGCGTAGAAATTTTGGTTGATTATCATTTACTCCAGTTTGATTTCCGGCAAGTCCTGAAGCAGCTTGAATAGCAGTGTCATAGACGCGGCGATGAGAATAAGGTCCTTGTGGCCCGAATCCAGAAAGATCAGCGTA
>CAJXEU010000142.1 GCA_913052525.1 uncultured Actinomycetes bacterium | reverse complement strand
TGGGAGAACTTTTCTTTACCCACGAAATGGGTATGGGCAAATCGTGGAAGGTTTAACCGAGGCTGCGATATCTGCAGGAGCGGAGATACGACTTGAACAAGAAGTAAAGAACATACATCTTCACAACGAAGGCTGTTCGATTGAACATGCGTCTGGCATAAGTGAAGCAGAACTTACTTGGTCAACAGCTCCTCTCACTTTATTGCCAAAGGTAGTCACGCCAACTCCGTCTCAACAAGTAATAGAAGCAGCAGAATCTCTACGCATACGTGCCATGGTTCTGGTCTATTTAGTTCTCAACCAACCACAATTCACCACATACGACGCCCATTATTTACCTGGGTTCGAGACACAAATGACTCGCCTCTCAGAACCCAAAAATTATCGAGACGGCCCAGACCCACAAGAAACAACCGTGCTTTGCGCTGAGATACCCTGTTGGCCACAAGATGAAATCTGGTCAATGTCAGATGAGAAGTTAGGAGAGATGGTTCTCGGCGATATCGAACATTTGGGATTACCTAAGCCGAAGCACATCCAAACTGAAGTCCGTCGACTTCCTTCGGTTTACCCAATTTTTGAGAAATCTACGAATGAAAACCGAGCCGAACTGCTTAACTGGGGAAACTCCCTCAACGGTTTATCAACTTTTGGGAGACAAGGTCTTGCTGTTCCAGACAATCTTCATCACACTCTAATTATGGGATGGGAAGCTGCTGAATCTCTTGACGATGCAGGACATCTCAACCAAGCAGCTTGGAGAAAATCTTTAAAAGAATTCGAATCCCATGTGGTGGAAGACTGACAGGAACTCAGACTGTTTACTAAGTGGTGACAAGGATTCGCTGTGATGCGAAGGCACCCACACCGATCTTTGTGCCTTTCACCTCAACAGTTGTGGTGCCGTCAGGAGACACCGCGGTAACTGTTCCATTTTCTCCAGGAATAAGATTTGATTCTTCAAGGAATTCCAAAAGTCCCGGTTCGAATTCAAGTTCTTCAGGGATGCGCTCAACAACGAAATTATTCCCTACATCGATATCTGAAAGCGCAGCAGTTCCTTCTGGAATTTGATAATTAGTTCCAGGAATCGGATTTCCATGCGGGCATGTGGTGGGATCGTCAAGGATTCGAAGAAATGCTGCTTCAACATTAGATGAAATAACGTGTTCCCATCTTCCGGCTTCGTGATGGGCCTCTGCCCAACTAAGTCCGAGAATGTCTGTAAGGAATCTTTCAGCGAGACGGTGGCGTCTCACAACTTGATTAGCCAATAGTTTGCCATCATCAGTTAGATGTATTTGAGTTCCATGGAAATAAACAAGATTTGCTTCTCCCATTTTCTTTATCATCTCCGACACTGCAGGTCGTGAAACTTGAAGCCGTTCAACTATCCGTGCCTGAATTACGTCTATATCATCTTCTTCTAATTCGAAAATGGTTTCGCAATACTCTTCAAATGCTGGATGAAATTCGGGACTCTCATAGGTCATATTTAGATCTTACCTTTAACAAGCGCTGAGGTAAAACAGTCGCTACTCTCTGACTATTAAACAGATTTTCCCCACCCTTGACCTGTTTGCCAAACAGAAAATCCTGCTTCAATAAAGTTTTGTCTATCCAAAACACAGCGAGTATCCACAATACTCTTTCCTTTCATCAGTTCTAACAATTTTGAAGGGTCTAAATCTGCGAATCCTTCCCACTCAGTCAATACAACTAAAACGTCAGAGTTTTTTATGGCCTCTTCAACTGATTCAACAATTTCTAGGCCCTCAAGCGGTGCTGTTGTTACATGAGGGTCATATCCAACTATTTTCACTCCTGACTCCAAGAGAAGAGAAGCAATTTTTAAAGAAGGAGACTCTCGAAGATCATCTGTTCCTGCTTTGAATGTGAGCCCGAGCATCGCTACTTTTCTTTCTTGATCTCCGTTAAGAGATTGAGAAATAACTGCAGCTATTTGAGCAAACCGTGTTTCGTTAGATTCAAGAACTGCATTCAAGAGAGTGATATCAGAACCTGCCTCTGTAGCGACGGAAATTAGAGCCCGAGTGTCTTTAGGGAAACAAGAGCCTCCCCATCCTGGTCCAGGTTGAAGAAAGGCTTCTCCAATTCGTTTATCTAGCCCTAAGCCACGCAAAACGGTGGCTGCTTCTCCCCCTGTTCTTTCACATAACTCTGCAATGTTGTTAACGAAAGTAATACGAGATGCCAAATAAGCATTTGAAGCGTATTTGATCAATTCGGCTGAATGAGAATCAGTACAAACAATAGGAGCGGAAATTTTTGCATAAAGTTCTGCAACTTTTTCTCTCGCATCCAGAGTATTTGCTCCGATGATGATTCGGTCAGGACTCTTAAAAGCAGCGACGGCGCGCCCGGCTTGAAGAAACTCAGGATTCGACGCTATCTCTACATCAGCCCGGCCTATCCACTCTTCCACTTGAGCACAAGTCCCAACTGGAACCGTTGACTTGAGAATCACTATTGATCTCGATACAAGTGAACCACTCATCGCCTCAGATACAGAACGAACTACGCTCAGATCCGCTGATCCATCATCTTGTGAGGGAGTGGGTACGCAAACAAAAATAAATTGTGCTTGAGAAACTGCTGATTTTAGATCTGAGGTGAATACTAAATTATTTCTTTTAAGTCCTGAATTAACCAACTCTTCTAGATCCGGTTCAAAGAAAGGAACTTTGCCATGTCCTAACGACTCAAGCCTTTCAGGTGAAATTTCCACCCCAATAACAGAATGACCGAGGTCGGCAAGGCTGGCAGCCGTCGTAAGCCCGACATAACCACAGCCAATGACTGCTATATGAGTTTGGTTTTCATTCTCTTCCATGAAAGCAAAAGGATACAAGCAGAATTTATGAAGAGGGAAAACTAACGGTAACGGCGCCAGAGTGTTCAACATTTACTCGATCACCGACTTTGAAAGTCGGAACTCCCCCGGTTCGGCACCGCAACTCTCCTTCATACTCAGATGCGACTACATAAAGAGTGTCGTGTCCGAAGAAATCGACTCGCTTTACCACCGCTTGAGCTCCATCGACAAGAGTCACTTCTTCCGGCCGTATCAGCACGTCAACTGGCCCATGAGCTTGACGGCAAAGATTGATGCTTCCCAGTGTCGTATCAGCATGTTCTCCTAAAGCTAAACCACGAATAGTGTTTGCTTCTCCAACGAAACCTGCCACCCATGGGTCCGCAGGATGTCTATATACCTCAGATGGTGCGTCTTGTTGAACTACTCGTCCTTTGTTCATTACTGCGACCTGATCTCCCAAAGCGAAAGCTTCGTCTTGGTCGTGTGTAACAAACACACTTGTCACACTCAAGGAGCGAAGCAGTTCAGAAACTTCAGCTCTCACTTCAACTCTCAGACTTGTATCTAGGCTTGAAAATGGTTCATCTAACAAGAGTACCGATGGTCGAGGAGCCAGAGCTCGGGCAAGAGCTACTCGCTGTTGTTGTCCGCCGGAAAGAGAAGAAGGAAGACGGTCAGCTAGTTCAAGTATTCCTACCATTTCAAGTAACTCATGGATTTCGCTTCTTGGTTTTTTTCTGTCTGCTCTAGGCAAACCAAAAACTGTGTTTTCTAAAACAGTGAGATGAGGGAAAAGGGCCCAGTCTTGGAACACCATCCCAACGTCTCTTTGCTCAGGTGAAGTTTGGAATTGAGTTGTCGCTACGATCTCTCCGCAAAGACTTATTTCACCAGAATTTATTTTCTGCAACCCCGCCAACACTCTCAGGAGTGTCGTTTTTCCGCATCCACTTGGTCCTAAAACAGCAAGACATGAACCTTTTGGAGCTGTTACATCAACATTTTCTAGAATACGGGCTGACCCGATATTCACCGAAAGGTCGCGGACACTTATTCCCTGCTCGAAACGCTCCTCTGCTTTGAGTTTGTTATCGCACATACGACCTTCTTATACCTGTACAAGATTGTATAGGTAACCAAACATTTATAGTACAGAGTACTGAACAAGAAGAAAAGTTTTGAGTCCGTGTTGAGTTCACGCTCTCTATTCGATTTGCGATATAAATGAGTAATGAGCAGTCATAACCGGTGGATAAGAACTTGGGCAAGAACCGTAGGTATGCCTGTAGGCATAACCGATGATGATAAACCAGAATTTTTACCAATAACTCAAACAAATGTGAAGCGAGCTTTAGCTTTTAGAACATTTTGGATAGTCATGCACGTTGTTACCTGTCTCTTTATTATCGCCGCCGCTGGAAGAACTCTAGAATTCTGGTAAACAGTTTGACCACCCGACAAAAAGGGGGA
>CAJXEU010000141.1 GCA_913052525.1 uncultured Actinomycetes bacterium | reverse complement strand
ATAGGAGTAGGCGGTCTTTATTTTCTTTCGGGATGTGCTCCCCAGAAAGTAAGGTTCCAAATGATGGGCCTACTCATCTTGCAAATTGTAGGCTCGCTTACTGCAGCATCTTTTAAACCTTTTACCGTTGTGGCTTCAGCAGTACTTGTCCCTGTATTTGGTTTAGGTCTTTCCGGACTATGGGCATCTATACATGGGCAATTTGAAACAAGATAAAAGACTAGAAAACTCTTCTTGACTTCAAGTTACAAGGTAAGGTCAAGAGTAAGGAGAAAAAAATGACAGATCACGCAAGCCAAAGAATTCTAATTCAAGCCTCTCCTGCTGAATGTTTTAAAGCTGTGATGGATGTTGAAAGTTATCCGGAATGGATAGATGACATCAAAGAGGCAAAAATTGTTGCGTTTGACGATGATGGCAGACCAGGTGATGCCACTTTTCGCAGTGCGGCAATGGGAAGAAGTAGTACCTATACGCTCCGCTATAGCTACGGTTCAAATCCTCTACGCATAGCATGGCGCCTCCTTGAAGGAGACATCATGAGACGAATGGATGGGGAGTATGAGTTTGTAACTGTGGAAGGCGAATCTGGTGTAAGCCAAATCCATTACCATCTAGAAGTAGACCTTCTCGTACGCCTTCCAGGGTTTGTAAAGCGACGGATAGAAGCAAAGATCGTTCATAGCGCGGTTGATGATCTCAAATCTCATGTTGAATCTGGTGGAAGACCTTCTGAAAGTCTTGACAGTCAGTCTCCGCTCACAACTTGACAGATATTCGTTGAAGCGAATACCTCAAACTATTTAACTCTTAGGGACAAGTTCGTATGCCTGTATTATTCGCAGTTATTGCTGCCATATTCTATGGAGTAGGTGATGTGCTCGGTGGGGTCGGGGTTCAACGCTCAAGCCAGAAAGGTGCAGCTATATCTATGGCTGCAGCAGCGAACATAACGAGTGCTGTTTTTCTTACAATATTTGTGCTGGCGAACCCTCCGGAATATGTAAAATTGAGTGACGTTTTATGGCCCGCACTTGCCGGTCTTTTGATGGCAGCGACTCGACCTTTACTATATGAGGGGATGGCCCGTGGTCCAATAACTGTCTTTGCCCCAGGTTTCGGATTAACAATGATTGCCGTGCCCGCACTTATCGGCCCTTTTATTGGTGAAAGTTTGTCTGCATTGGAAGTCTTCGGAGTACTCTTCGCCTTTCCAGCTGTAGTGTTTCTCTCAAGCCACAGTGGTCTCCCTAAATTAAATGAAATCCTGAGAAGTCGCGTAATAGGACTATCACTCATAGTAGGAATAAATATTGGTTTAGCAGGAATTTTCATATCTCAAGCTAATCCCGAAGCAGGCCAAATTCCCGTTTTGGTCATTTTAGGAATGGGGGTAGTGATATTAACTCCCATCGCCCGGATTCGATCCGGCTCTTTTTGGCCAGATATTGAAATACGCAAATTTGGTTTCGTGCTTGGCTGCACAAGTGGAATAGCATTCATTTTAAGTACAGCCGCATATATGAGGGGCTCTGTAGCGGTAATTACCGCTTTAATAGCACTCTGTCCTGGTGTGAGTGTCATAGTGGCGTGGAAATTCCTTAAAGAAGAAATATCGACACTCCAAATAATCGGTGGAATTTTTGGAGCAGCATCAGTAGTATTTTTCTCACTAGGAGCTTGAATACCGATGAACTATGAACACACTCAGGAGGTATCAGCGGTTAGAGATTTTCTTTGGGTCTCTCTCTTTTTTCTCGGACCTCTGATTCCAGGATACATGTGGTGGAGGTATCCAATATTTGTCTTGATAATAATGGTTCCTTGCCTATTGCTCACCTTCTTCCTTTTTGTATTTCCAATTTCACAGTCAACTATTTCCTTAACGAATGAGAATTTAGAGTTCAGATTCCGTTATAGGTGGCCAAAGCTGGTAGTCGATCTATCAGACATTTATTCGGTTGAAGTAAAAGAAGTCTCGCTTTGGCGAGGGTGGGGGATAAACACAGATTACGTAAGGGGAAGAAAACTTTGGCGAATTAGAGAACGTCAATGTATTGAGATCCTGAAGAAAGACGGCAAACGGATCCTTTTAGGAACAAATGATACTCAGACCCTAAGTATGTTTCTGTTAGGGGCAGTTTGAGTTAATTCCAGTTTTTACTTCGCTGAACCGCTTTCATCCATCTTTCGTAGTCGCTATCAACTAGTGACTCCTCTGTAGAAGGGAACGCCGTTCTTTCAGCTTTCCATAGATCAGCGAGGTCTTCAGTTGAAGACCAAACTCCTTCTGTTAGCCCTGCCAGCCATGCAGCTCCAAGAGCTGTGGATTCAGATGTAGCAGAACGAGTGACCGGAATTTTCAATTGGTCAGATTGAATGTCCATCAAAAGGTTCATAATGGAGGCTCCGCCGTCAATTCTTAGATCGTTCACATGATGTCCATTTGAACGCATAGCGTCAATCACATCACGGGTTTGAAAAGACATGGACTCAATGACAGATCTAGCTATTTCTCCCCGCCCAGTTCCTCTAGTTAGTCCGATGATCAGACCGCTGGCTCGTGGATCCCACCAAGGGCTACCTAAACCATTGAAAGCAGGAACAGTGTAGACACCTCCGTTATCAGAAACACTGAGGGCAATTTCTTCAAGGCCGGAAACCTGATCAATAATTTCGAGACCATCCCTAAGCCATTGAACAGTTGCTCCCGAAGAGAAAATTGAACCCTCCAAGGCATAGACCGAAGGCTGATTTAAAAGTTTCCAAGCGATAGTTGTTAAAAGACCTTCTACGGGGTCGGGGAGAGTGTTCCCAAGGTTAGCTAAGACGAAACCACCAGTCCCGTAAGTATTTTTTGCTTGTCCAGGAGTAAAACAAGCTTGCCCAAAGAGAGCGGCCTGCTGATCACCGGCAATCCCACTTATGGGGATACCAGCTTTAATAGGTCCATCTTGGCCGGTTTCTCCAAAGTTCCCTGCAGAGCTCATCACTTCTGGCAAAGCAGTGATAGGCACAGACAAAAGGTCACAGAGTTCTTCTGACCATTTTTCAAGAGCAATATCAAAGAGCATGGTTCTGCTGGCGTTAGAAGGATCACTCGCATGAACTTTTCCGCCTGTCAAATTCCACAATATCCATGAGTCAACTGTTCCTAGACGCAAATCCGAGTCATTTTTAACCTCGCCCTCGTTTAACAGCCATGAGTATTTGGTTCCAGAAAAATAAGGGTCTAACACAAGGCCAGTAGTTTTGCGAACTAGATCCAAGTAACCGCCTTCAAGAAGGTTCTCGCAGTGGTCAATAGTTCGACTGTCTTGCCAAACGATTGCGTTATGAAGGGACTGTCCAGTGGAAGCATCCCAAGCCACAACTGTTTCACGTTGATTTGTGATTCCGATACCAATAATTGGTTCAGTGATTTTTGAACACACGTCGCGCAGAGTTTCTGATACTGACTTCCATATCTCTTCAGGATCATGCTCAACCCATCCAGGGCGAGGAAAATATTGGGTAAGTTCGCGTTGGGAAATATCTACTATTGAGCTGTTCTCATCTATCGCCAAACTTCTAACACTTGTAGTTCCTGCATCAATGGCTATTAAGTAAGACATATAAAGAGTATGGCCAATGTCTTCAAGACTTTAGTGGCAACTGTGAATCTTGCATGTAGGTGAGGTAGTTGGAGCAGCGAACAGCTTCACCATCAGCAGGAGGTTCACCATCACTTACTGGTGCGTTCACTGCGGTAGTTTGATTATCACGCCTAAGTAATACCAGTACTTGCTCTATTTCTATTCCTTTCAATAATTCAGTGGAAGTACACACCAACATTGCAAAGGCCAATTGGTTGCTGGCTGAATCATCAGTTGGAAAGCCATCCAGAGTGTCTAGGTACACAAGGAGAGTGAAACCCTCAAGGGTGGTTCCAACCAAGGAGCTTCCTTCGGCGAATGGTGACACTAGTCCCCGTTCTTGTTCGTCAACAGTAGGACCGTTTAAGATTTGTTCGAGGATGGGTTTTACTGAGCCATCAGGTTCTATTTCTCTCTCAACTGTTTCAAGAAACATTGATCCTTCTCCAGAATCTTTTGCAAGAAATATTTGGACAGTTTCAAGAATAGATGGTGCCTCTGTAGTGGTGATTGCTCCTTCAATCAAAGTATCTGGCAACTCTGCAGAAAGGTTTCGTGGCGTATCTTCTAGCGCTATTCCACAGGATGAAAACATAGAAATACTAAGAGTGAAAGAGATGAAGAGCAGAAGACTTCTTGTCATAGGATTAATTCTCCCTCGTTTGTCATTGGTAATTCAACAA
>CAJXEU010000140.1 GCA_913052525.1 uncultured Actinomycetes bacterium | reverse complement strand
GGTCGCTTCAGAGAAATCAGAGGGCTGGTAAGGGCATGCTTCCCAAAAAGCTGCATCGACGAGTTCAGCTTTCTCTTCAATATTGAGACCGGTTAAAGCGACAGAAAGGTCGCTGCGGTAACCGCCAAGTTCGTTCATTGCTACTTTGAGGGTTTCTGGAGGAGGTTCGCCGCAAGTGTTGCTAATTTGAACACGATCAGGCTCAACTTGTTCAAGTTTTATTGTGTCAAAGCGGGTAGTGACATCAGGGCCTAAGTAAGCCGGTGAACCAATTTCATAAAGGAGTTGAGAAGTCACTGTTCCGACTGAGACTTCTCCACCAGTATTGTCATGTTTTCCGATTATCGAAGATCCATCTGAGGCGACATCAGCCCAAGGAAAACCGGTTCGGGTCATGCCGGAGACTTCAGTGAAGAACGAGTAGTTTCCTCCAGTTGCCTGAGTCCCACATTCAATTATGTGACCAGCAGCGACAGCGCCAGCTAGCTCGTTCCAACTATCCTTTTCCCATTTATGATGCCAAGCAGCTGGACCACACACCACCGCTGCATCAGTGACTCTGCCAGTAATAACTATGTCTGCACCTTGATTCAAGGCTTCAACTATTCCCCAGCAGCCGAGGTAAGCATTCGCACTGATAAAACGAGAAGCATCACCTAAAGGTTCACCTGTTTCAAAATGCGAAAGATCAATACCTGCAGCAAGAAGTTCGTCAAGGCGAGGCAAAAGGTTGTCTCCAGTGACGTAAGCAATAGATGGGTTCAATCCGAGTTTGTCTGCTACTTCAGACACCGCTTCGGCACAACTATCAGGGTCGAGGCCCCCTGCGTTTGACACCACTTTAATGTTTTTATCAAGGCAAGTACCCATTACTTGTTCCATCTGAGTGACGAAACTTCTGGCATAACCTCCGCCAGGGCGTTTGGCCTGAGTGCGAGCCAAAATCAACATTGTTAATTCGGCAAGCCAATCTCCGGTGAGAACATCTATGGGCCCACCTTCAACCATTTCTGTGGCTGCAGTTAATCGATCACCATAGAATCCTGAACAGTTCGCTATGCGTATCGGGTCAGTCATCTTGTTTCTCTAACCCATCGTCTATAACCATCATGACGACACCTTGTTCGATCTGTTGTCCAACAGCCACCAGTATTTCAGTTATGGTCCCATCCGCTGAAGCATTAATGTGATGCTCCATTTTCATAGCTTCAAGGACAAGAAGCGTTTGCCCAGTTTCCACGGTGTCGCCAACTTGGACTCTGATGTCAAGTACGACACCTGGCATGGGGGAGATAAGCCCGTCAGCGACTTCGTTTGTTCCAGGAGGTATGAAGTGAGGGATGATAGACAGGTGGGCGGTGCCTCGCTCCATTTGGATAAATATCTCATTATTCGCTCTTGTTATAAGGTGAGTGGATCGGATGCCATCAATCTCAGCATCTATTTCTCTCAGAGAGTGGCGATGAACGTGAGTTGAATCAATTCCGTTCAACACAAAAGACCCATCTCGGTTACTGTGATAAGTCACATCGAACTGTTCGTCCCCTGAGATGAAAGAAATTTGTTGATCAGGGAAATGTGAATTTCTCCACCCGGTGGGGATTTGGTCAAGAACAAGAGCGGTAGATCTGTTTTCGCCTTGAATCCATAGAGCGGCGACTGCTGCAGCGCGAGAAATCTCATCACTTGTTAAAAAGTTGCCGCTATTCGGGTTATGTCGTTCAATGAAATCAGTGGTTGTGTCACCGGCGAGAAAAGCTTTGTGTCGCAGAGTCGAAACGAGAAATTCGCGATTTGTGGTTATTCCCCCAAGGTGAAGTCCTTCAAGAGCCTTTGCGAGTCGTAGAGCGGCTTCTTTACGGGTTGAACCTTTTGACGTGACCTTGGCGAGCATCGGATCAAATTGGACACCGACTTCGGTTCCTTTAGAAATGCCGACATCCCAGCGAATATTAGAGTATTCAGGAACTTCAAAAGCAGACAAAGTTCCGATAGCAGGAAGAAAGTTGTTTGAAGGGTCTTCAGCGTAAAGTCGTGCTTCAATAGAGTGTCCACATGAAGAGATGCTTTCCTGTGAGCACTCAATCTGTTCTCCTTGAGCGACAAGAATTTGTTGACGTACCAAATCGATTCCGGTGGTTTCTTCAGTTACTGGATGCTCCACTTGTAAACGAGTGTTTACTTCAAGAAAAAAGAATTCCTTCGAGTCGTGATCTAGAAGAAATTCAACCGTTCCCGTTGATTCGTACCCGATATTTTTAGCCAGACTTAATGCGGCTTCAGCGATTGAGTCCCGTAGATCGGAATCAATTGTTGGAGATGGGGCCTCCTCGATAATTTTTTGATGACGGCGTTGAATCGAACATTCTCGTTCACCTAAATGAACGAGGTTGCCGTGACTATCGCCAAGTATTTGGATCTCAATGTGATGAGAGCTTGGAACGTAGCGTTCAATAAAAACTCGTTCATCTCCGAAAGATTTCAAAGCTTCACGCTGTGCAGACGCAACGGCTTCGGCTAGATCTTCTGAAGACTGAACTACATGCATCCCTTTGCCGCCTCCGCCTGCTGCTGCTTTTACAAGTAGGGGATAACCCACATCATCTCCGGCTGTTGGGTCATCAGAAGAGGGAAGTATCGGGACTCTGGCGTTAACGGCAGCTTTTTTAGCTTCTATCTTGTCGCCCATTGATTTGATCACTTCTGGTGAAGGACCTACCCAAATAAGACCAGTATCAGTTACTGCTTTAGCAAACTCTGCGTTTTCTGAAAGGAATCCATATCCAGGATGAATAGCATCTGCTCCTGTTTTTAAAGCAGCAGCAATGATTGCTTCACCGTCAAGATAGCCAGGAACGTGCACGGCTACGTCGGCAGTATTCACAAAAGAAGAGTTCGCGTCTGCTTCTGAATAAACGGCGACACATCGTAAGCCCATATCTTTAGCAGTGGTGAAGACACGTATCGCTATTTCGCCACGATTAGCTACAAGAATTGTTGAAATGCTCATAATCTGAACACTCCATACTTTCTGGCTCCTTCAATAGGCTTGTTTCTCACCACTGAAAGGCAGAGTCCTACTACAGTTCGTGTGTCTCGCGGGTCAATGATTCCGTCATCGCTTATAGCGCCAGTAGCGACTAAGGCGAGCGATCCTTTTTCTTGAATATCTTCAACGGCGTTGCGTATTTCTTCGTCGGCTTCTTCGTCGAATTCTTCGCCTTTTCGAGTCGCTTGTCCTCGGCGAACTTCAGACATGACCCCTGCTATTTGTTTGCCGCCCATAACCGCGATCTTCGCGGTGGGCCAAAGGAAAGTGAATCTGTTGCCATAAGCCCTTCCTGACATTCCATAGGTTCCAGCCCCGTATGAAGATCCAACTATGACTGTTATATGTGGCACCGTTGAGTTAGTGACGGCATTGATCATTTGGGAACCTTTTTTAATGATTCCGGTTCGCTCAGCTTCGCTTCCAATCATGAATCCAGTGATGTTTTGTAAGAAAAGAAGTGGAATGTCTTCTCTGTTGCATAATTGGATGAAATGTGCAGCTTTTTCTGCGGCCTCTGCATGGATAACTCCGTTATTGCCAAGAATGCCTATGGGGTAGCCGTGGATTGTGGACCATCCACAAACCATGGTGGTTCCGTATCGGGGTTTGAATTCTTCAAATCTTGATCCATCAACTGTTCGAGCGATCACTGCACGGATATCTAAAGGTTGTCGAAGGTCTCGACTTACCAATCCGAGAAGTTCTTCAGAACTGTGGAGAGGTGGGTCTATGGTGTAACTCGGATCAGGGCCTGCTTTGTCCCAATCTAGATGAGATACCACTTCTCGGCACATGCGTATGGCATCCATTTCATCTTCTGCAAGGTAATCTGCTAAACCTGATTTTTCAGCATGCATTAGACCTCCGCCGATAGTTTCAGCATCAGCGATTTCCCCAGTAGCCATTTTCACTAAAGGTGGGCCGCCGAGGAAAACTTGGGATTGTTCTTTGATGAATATGTTGTAGTCAGACATGCCGGGTTGGTAGGCGCCGCCTGCTGTCGCTGAACCAAAAGTTACACACACTGTTGGTATGCCTAGTTTTGATAATTCGATCATTTCGTAAAAAAATCGTCCAGATTCTGCGAAGTGATCTGTTTGTACCCTTGTTTTTTTTCCGCCTCCGCCGGTGCGAACACGTAGGTCTGCTCCAGCTGATTCCACGAAGCTTACGTAAGGCATGTGATTGTCTCGAGCAATCTCTATCGCTCGCATCCATTTTTTTCCTGCGTAAGGGGTTAGGGCACCAGCTAATACAGAAGGGTCGTTACCTAAGATG
>CAJXEU010000139.1 GCA_913052525.1 uncultured Actinomycetes bacterium | reverse complement strand
TGAGTATCATTAGAATCACTAGAAGCCCCGCTATCTTCAACTTCAGGGTATTTAGTAAGTGATATGACGCCGAAGTGCGCAAAGGCTCCAGAAAGAGTTTTAGTGGGACACCCATTCAATCCGGTGTACTTGTTGCCCCTCGTTGAATTAGTCGCGGGCCCAGAAACTTCTCAAGAGACCCTGCAAAAAGCGCAAAACATATACGAATCAACAGGAAAGATTGTTTTAAAATTAGATAAAGAAGTTGATGGATTTGTTTCAGATCGTCTCCAAGAAGCAATGTGGCGAGAAGCCTTACATATGGTCGCAAATGGTGAAGCTACTGTGGAGCAACTAGACCTTGCAATCACTGCAGGCCCTGGGTTACGTTGGGCGCTGATGGGGCCTATGTTGACATTTCATCTTGCCGGAGGTGAAGGCGGTATGGCCCATATGCTTGACCATTTCGGACCGTCTCTGAAATCTCCATGGACCAGACTTGAAGCTCCAGAACTGACCAAAGAACTACGCGATGCAGTGGTAGAAGGTTGCGAAACCGAAGCAGCCGGCCGCTCAGTAGCAACTCTAGTAAATGAACGAGATAAGGGACTTGTCGCAATCATAAAAGCATTACGCGAAGCCGAAGCTGGAACCCCAGGCCAAGGAGAACAACATGGATCCTGAAGAACGCAAGAAACTGCCTTCTCCCCACAATCTTCCTACTGGAGATTTCTACCTGTACCCAATGACTGTCACCATCGTTAAAGCACTAATCACAGAACGAACTGTAAACGTTGAGTGGAGTGACGGCACAGTAAGTGATTTCCACTTTCTATGGTTACGGGATAACTGCCCTTGCTGCGTACACCCCTACACGCTTGAACAGACTTATGAGATCGTTAATGCACCCAAGAGTCTGAAACCCTCCGAAATAGAAGTCACAACTGAAGGAGTGTTAACCATTCACTGGGAACCGGAAGAACATAAAAGCATCTTTCATCCTGGATGGTTAAAAGAGCACTGTTATTCAAATGAAAAACCATTAGTTAAAGAAGCACAAAAAGAAATCTGGGATTCTTCCACCAGAGAAAAGCCTGATGAATATGAATGGGAACAGATAGTAAAGAGCGAAGAAACTGAGTTGCAGTGGCTCCAGTCAATCCAAAATACTGGGTGTGCTTTACTTCACGGAGTGCCTTTAACAGAACAAGCAGTAGGTGAAGTAGCCAATCGGATAGGTGTAGTAAAACTTTCAAATTTTGGAGACTTTTTTGATGTACGTGTCGATTTTGACCCGGTTAGTAACTCAAACACAGGTTTGGAACTACCACCCCATACAGATTTGCCAACCCGTGAATATCAACCTGGCATGCAACTACTTCATTGCATAACAAACGAAGCCCAAGGCGGTAGCAGCGTTCTAGTAGATGGTTTCCGTGTGGCCGAAGAACTCCAAAACAAACATCCAAGAGCATATAAATTACTCACTACTGTCCCTTGGGATTTTGCAAATCGCAGTCGAACCAGTGATTACCGATGGAAAGCTCCAATAATTGGCCTAGATGATGATGGCGAATGTTTTGAAATACGAGCCGGTAGTTGGCTTAGGCATCCTCTGCAGGCACCTCCTGAATTAATGGACGAAATGTATGAGGCTTATCAAACATTTGAAAAGACAACCCATGATCCACAATTCCAAATAAGGTTTCGCCTTGAATCTGGAGACTGCATGCTCTTTGATAACCGTCGAGTGTTACACGGTCGAGCCGCATATGAATCTGAGAGTGGAAACCGGCATCTCCGCGGATGTTATATCGATAGAGACGAACTGCGTTCGCGAATACGTTTACTTCAAGGCAACCACCGTCGCCACTTAATACTTTCTGAGATAGAGAGATAAGTCGAAATCACGTAGTAGTTTTATTCATGTGAATTTCTATTTTTATTGCATTAATAGTTAAGGAGCGTATATGAGCGAACGACTCACAGTGCCAATGGTAAAAGACAATGGGGAACTACGTGAAGCAACGTGGGAAGAAGCTCTTAGTCGAGCTGCTTCGGGATTTCAAAAAGTTGTTGAACAACATGGGCCTCAAGCGTTCGGTATGTTTAGTTGTTCAAAAACTACGAATGAGGTTAATTATGCCGCTCAACGGTTCTCTCGCTCAGTTATAGGTTCAAACAACATCGATAGTTGTAATCGAACTTGACATGCCCCCAGCGTCGTCGGTCTGGCGACAGTATTTGGAGCAGGCGGAGGAACTTGCTCATATATAGAAATAGAAAATGTTGATTCTATTTTATTGTGGGGTTCAAATGCCCGTGAAGCTCATCCAATATTTTTCCACCATTTACTTAAGGGCTTAAGCAATGGAGCCAGAATGTGGGCTGTTGATCCTCGACGCACATCTTCTGCAAAGTTTGCTGACTCGTGGCTAGGGCTGAATGTAGGAACAGATATCGCATTAGCCAATGGAGTGGCACGAGAAATAATTCATGCAGACCTTATTAATGAAGAGTTCATTGAAAACGCTACGGAAGGTTATGAAGAATTTAAAACCCATGTAGAACCATGGACTCTAGAAGTCACTTCGAAAATAACGGGCATACCAAGTGAAGCAATTGCTGATCTTGCACGTGGATACGCGACAGCTCAAACAGCTCAAATTCTTTGGACTTTGGGAATAACGGAACATCACACAGGAGTGGACAACGTACTTGCTCTATCTAATCTCTCTCTATTAACTGGCCATGTAGGAAAGTTAGGCTCCGGCCTCGTTCCATTGCGCGGCCAAAACAATGTTCAAGGTGGGGGAGACATGGGCGCACTACCAAATAAGTTACCCGGTTTCCAAGATGTTGACGATGACAAAATACGAGCTCGATTTGAAAAAGTTTGGAAATCTAAATTCTCAGGAGAACATGGACTCAACTTAACTCAGATGTTCGAAGCTATGGGACAAGACAAATTACGTGCAGTTTGGGTTATAGGAGAAAATCCTGCAGATTCTGAAGCAGATGTAAAACATGCTCGCGCCATGCTAGAACGATTGGAAATACTTGTAGTTCAAGACGTTTTCATGACCCGTACAGCTCAGATGGCGGACGTAGTATTTCCAGCTGCATTAGGTTGGGCAGAATCTGAAGGAACAGCGACTTCAAGTGAGCGACGAGTACAACGTATTCGCGCAGCAGTTCCTCCACCAGGCCAAGCGAAACAAGAAATCGAAATTATTTCCGAAATGGCTAAACGAATGGGGGCAACCTCTTGGGGGCACCCCACGCCTGAAGAATTATGGGAAGAACTACGAACTCTTTCCCCTATGCATAAAGGAATGTCTTGGAAGCGCCTCGAAGAAGAAGGTGGGATCCAATGGCCATGCCCAGATGAAAGCCACCCTGGCAGCCCATTTCTTCACGGACGTTTATGGGAACGACCAATTTCAGGACCAAGAGCACCGTTTTCCTGCGTAGACCACCAACCTCCAGTAGATGAATTAACTGACGATTTCCCAATACGTCTCACCACCGGTCGAGTTTTAGATTCCTATAACACTGGAGTTCAATCCGGAAAGTTTGACTCCCCAATTCGGTCCGGAGATGCTTTAGAAATATCTTCAGAAGATGCCTTGAGACTCAATATTGCCGACGGAGAAACAGCTAAAGTTTCTTCACGTAGAGGATCAATATTGATGAGAATTAAAATCGACACCGAACTTCAAGTAGGTCTTGCATTCACAACATTCCACTTCCCAGAATTAGCTGATGTCAATCAATTGACCAGTGACGCATGGGATAGCAAGTCAGGAACCTCCGAATTCAAGGCAGCAGCAATAAAAATTGAAAAAATTGAGAGTATGGCTAATGTCTGATCTCAAATTTGGCGCAGAGGAACCAACAGCTGAAGAAAAAGCAGTGGTTGATGAGTTTATATCTGAAATAGGACCAGCTGTAATCAAACTAGATGAAAGGTTTGTTGTAGGCGGACGATCTCGAACTAAGGATCGAAGACGCTTACTTTTACCTGCGCTACACGAGTTGCAGAATGTTTCCGGTTGGATTAGCCCTGGTGGTCTTAACTACGTCTGTGAAGTTTTAGGGATTCCTCCAGCAGAGGCATATGGAGTCGCAACTTTTTATCATCTCTTTTCTCATGATCCTCCAGAGACTAAAGATCAGATACATGTCTGCGATGATGTCGCCTGCCGACTTGTCGGAGCAGAAAAACTTATTGATGACTTAAAGGAATGTGGTTACAAAGTAAAACCTAGTCCCTGCTTAGGTCAGTGCGAAAGAGCTCCAAGCGCTCTCATACAACGAACTAACGAAAAAGATTTAACAGCCGTTGCAG
>CAJXEU010000138.1 GCA_913052525.1 uncultured Actinomycetes bacterium | reverse complement strand
TAGGGAAATATTGCACAAAGTTTTATATGCACTAGCGTAACCGACCGATCAGTAACGCGGTGTGCTTCTTTTAAAGTTCCTCTGATATTTTTTCTAGCACCTTGAAAGATGATCCGGCTATACCAGTAAAAGAATTTTCTGATAAGAACTTATGTAGATCAATTTTACAAATCTGTGAGTTATTGCACCATTTGTCTTGAGTCCGCCGCTACCCTGCCGAAAGTATTTAGTATTAAATAATTCCTATCCAGATTCGTTGCCTTGGAGGCCACGTTGACTGAAATACCTGAACATCTTCTGAAGCGTTCTAAAGCAGCACGCGGAGAAAAATCTGACTCTCCGGAACCCTCAGGAGAAAAACCCAAGGCAGAGCCTGCTGCCCAAACAGTTGAGCCAAAGACTGAAACTCCAAAAGTGGAAGTCCCGCCAAAACCTGAAGCGCCGTATGTGTCTTCCGCTAATAACCGTAAGAAAATTCCTTGGTGGGCAGCTAGCACTCTTATATTTCTTCCACTTTGGGCTTATGTTTATGTAGGAACACTGGAACGTCCACCAGAAGGGTCTGAAGGAATTCTTGCTGTGGGTGAACAAATTTATTCTGCTCGATGCGCTTCATGTCATGGTGCAAATGGTGGAGGTGGAAGCGGACCAGCTCTCAACGATGGTGAGTTGTTGGCTGTTTTCCCTTCAGTGGAGAGCCAACTGGACTGGGTGATAAAAGGGTCTGACATATATGGCGCGGGAAACACCTACGGTGATCCTGCTGCTGGAAGAGTAGTGGAAGGTGGCATGCCCGGCTGGGGTGATGTATTGACCACGGAAGAATTAATCGGTGTAGTTCTCTATGAACGTTCTCATCATGCTGCTTCAGAAGAAGACACCGCTCTTGCAGAAGCAATTGAACACGGTATAGAAGATGGCTCGTTGGTACTTCCTGAATACTTTGATTCAATGACTGGAACAATTGAAGACTTAGAATTATTACTGAGCCCTGTAAAAGATCACAGCGGCTAAACGACTGTGCTCTGCAGAGCAAAACAAAGAATGTTGGTTCTTTCTAATGAGTAAGCATATCCACGACCTTCTAGTAATTGGAGGAGGTCCTGCGGGGGCTTCGACTGCTTTTTGGGCTGCTTCTGCTGGTCTTGACACCGTATTTGTGGAGAAAAAACTTTTCCCCCGCGAGAAGACTTGCGGTGATGGCATCCCCCCACGCGGTGTTCATCAACTAATGGAAATGGGGCTTGAAAATAAACTTAAGGAATACCATCGTTTTAATGGTTTACGAGCAATCGCCCATGGCAGAACATTAGAAATGTCATGGCCTGAACATTCGATTTACCCACAACATGGTTACGTAGTACGTCGCTGTGACTTAGACCAATTTGTTGCAGAAAATGCTGTAGCGGCTGGCGCATCTCTTCATCAGGGAGTGGAAGCATTACGACCTCTTGAAGGAGAAAATGGAACAATTAGTGGCGCTGTTGTTTTGGATAAAGCGACTGAATCTGAACGTGAAGTATATGCGCGTTACGTGGTGGTAGCTGATGGTTCCAACTCAAGATTCGGAAGGTCTCTTGGTGCCTCACGAGATAAAAGTTTGCCGATGGGTATAGCCATTCGTGGCTATTTTGAAAGTCCGCTGCATGATGACCCTTGGATAGAAAGTTCTTTAGATATCCAAGACCGTAAAGGAAATGCTATGCCAGGTTACGGGTGGATCTTCCCAGTCGGTAACGGGACGATAAATGTAGGGATTGGTTTACTCTCTACATTTCGAGATTATAAGTCAATTAATACGAGTCATCTTTTTGAAGAATTCGCTCACTCTCTTCCTGAATATTGGGGAATTAACCCTGATACTCCTGTAGCTCCTCCAACTGGAGGACGACTACCCATGGCTGGTTCAGTAGGTCCTAAATGTGGCCCAAACTGGCTACTAGTCGGCGATGCTGCGGGATCTATTAATCCTTTTAATGGGGAGGGAATTGACTATGCCTACGAAACTGGGAGACTCGCTGCAAGTCTTGTTGTAGGTGCTGTAAACCATAACGATCCAATGATTTTGACTAGATATCCAGGGATGCTTGAGGATGAATTTGGCTTATATTTTCGAGTAGCGAGTTTATTTGGAAAAGTCATCGGGAATCCAACACTCATACGTGAATTAACTCGCGTTGGTATGCGGTCTAAGCCTCTAATGGAATGGGCCTTGCGAGTAATGGCAAATCTCATGCGAGATGAAGATAAAGGTTTTGCTGAAGCCGCATATAAAGCAATTGCGCAGGTTGTGAGACTTACGCCTGACAGGCTTGTTCATAACTAAATTTCAAAATAACGCCTGAAACCTTACCAACTAGGCAAGAATAGAAAATGTGAATATATCTTCGAATTCTCGTGCATGGGCAAATCTCATCCAACACCATGAAAAGTATGTTGATCTGTCCTTGAGGAACTGTTTCAAGACAAACTCTAAAAGAGCGGAGCAACTCAGTTTTTCCTGTGGAGATCTCTGGATAGATGTCTCTAAACAACTACTAGAGGTTGAAACAACCGAATTACTTTTTGAGTTGGCAGAAGAACGGGAAGTGGGCAGATTCTTTGATGACATGTTCAGAGGTGACGTTGTCAACTTGTCCGAGAAGCAGCGTGCTTTACACATTTATTTGCGAGATCCCAAAATTGATGATGGTGAGATGTTTGGGGATGTTTCCGAGGAAGCACACGAAAATCTTGAACGAATGAGAGAGTTGGCCGAAAAATTAGAAAATGGGTCTTTGGTCGGGGCTTCTGGAAAGCGAATTCGCTCAGTGGTAAACCTTGGCATCGGAGGATCACATCTTGGTCCTTTTATGGCTTTTGAAGCACTCAGAGAATACGTGAACCCAGAAGTAGAAGTTCGATGGTCTTCGGGGTTTGACCTAGCTGATTTAGATGATGCCCTAAAAGGGCTTGAACCAGAATCAACAATATTTATTATTTGTTCGAAGACTTTCACCACCAATGAAACCCTGATTGCAGCGGACAATGCTAAAGAATGGCTCTTGGAAGGACTAGGTGGATCATGGGATGAGGAACTTACGCACGAAGAATACGAGACACGTTGTTTGTCCCAAATGTTTGCCGCTACTTCAATTCAAAAAAACGCTTTATCTTTTGGAATTAGACAAGAGAATATTTTTCGTTTTTCTGAGACCATCGGAGGAAGATTCTCTCTTGCTTCACCAGTCTCTCTTGGCTTAATACTTTCAATCGGTTACGAAAACTTTAGAAGCATGCTTGATGGCATGCACCTAATTGACGAACACGTTCGTGAAAATCGACGAAATGTTCCCCTGCTTTTAGGTCTTATTGATGTATGGAACCGTTCAATATTGGGTTCAAATTCTTTGGCCATCGTTCCCTACAGTTATCGGTTGCGGAAACTTGTTCCGTATATTCAGCAACTCATGATGGAAAGTCTGGGAAAGTCTGTCTCACAAAAGGGAGAGAGACTTGGATTAGAAACTGGTGGCGCGGTATGGGGTGCAAGTGGAACCGACGCCCAACACTCTTTTTTCCAGTTGTTACATCAAGGAACAGAATCTATTCCAATAGATTTAATCGGAATTGTTGTACTTCCAGACGATTCGCAACTCCATCTGGGGCTTGCCACCCATAGGGAAAATTTAATATCTAATTTGATTGCTCAAGCGGAAGTTTTAGCCTTTGGGAACAGTCTTGAAGAAAATTTTGATCCTCATTTGAAATTCAAAATTGTTCCAGGTAATAAGCCCTCTACTGTGATTCTTGCCCCGGAACTTTCTCCCTCAATTCTTGGACAGTTAGTAGCCCTGTACGAGCACCGGACAATTGCCATTGGAGCAATTTGGGGTATTAACCCTTTTGATCAATGGGGAGTTGAACTTGGTAAAAAAGCTGCAGTGCAGATAGCAAACGAACTCTATACCGAAAACTGGGAACGGAACTTTGACCATGACAGTTCAACCAAGAGCCTCATGACTCGTTATAGGGAGTGGTACAACAGCCGCAGGTAACTCGTAATATAGATTCACTGGATCTTTAATCAAATTGAAGCGATAGCAGATGCTGCTCGTTCGAGCGTTGTGTCAATAATCTGGTCTGAATGAACAAGACTTGGGAATAAGCCTTCATATGGTCCAGGGGCGAAAGCGACTCCGTTTTTAAGAAGAGCGTGAAAGACTTTTGAATATATTCCATTTTCCGCCAACTTTTGAGCTTCATCAAAATTAGTAGGTGGGGTTTGATCTCCAAAAAATAACCCTACCAACGAACCAACTCGAGGTACTGATACAGAAAATCCAGCAGCAGTGAACGCTTCCTCAAGTCCATCTGCCAA
>CAJXEU010000137.1 GCA_913052525.1 uncultured Actinomycetes bacterium | reverse complement strand
CGGCCTTTCTCGCACTGCCCACAAAGACATTGATCGTTGCTGGGAAGCTATTGAACCAGCAGAAAAACGACGAATTCATACGTTTATCGCTACAAGTCCTACTCATATGGAACACAAATTACGTATGACCCCTGAACAAGTACTCAAAGAAGCTTCATCAGCAGTAGCTCGAGCTCGAGAATACACCGAAGATGTGGAATTTAGCCCTGAAGATGCGTCACGGTCTGAATTTGGATTTATGTGTGATGTTCTTCAAGCAGCTGTAGATAACGGAGCCGGAACACTTAACATCCCAGACACAGTTGGGTTTGCAACCCCGATGGAGTGGTCGCAGCGAATAAAAGACATACGTGAGCGCGTGACAGGCGAATACATCATCAGCACACATTGTCATAATGATTTAGGACTAGCGGTAGCGAACTCTCTCGCAGCTATAGGGGCCGGGGCCCGTCAAGTTGAATGCACCATCAACGGCATAGGTGAACGTGCAGGAAATGCTGCTATGGAAGAAATCGTTATGGCAGTAAATACGAGACCAGATATTTATACCGGTATTGATATAGAGATACGAACAGAAGAATTAGCTCGAGCAAGCCGGATCGTCAGTCGTTTAACCGGATATCCAGTCCAGTTCAACAAAGCAGTAGTAGGGCGAAATGCTTTCGCTCATGAAGCGGGAATACATCAACATGGCGTTCTCAATGAACGAACAACCTATGAAATTATGGACCCAGCTGCAGTAGGTCAAGGAGAAAGCCAGATTGTGCTTGGAAAGCATTCAGGCAGGGCCGCTTTCAAGGACACTCTTAAAAAGTTAGGTATCGACATTAAAGGCGATGCCTTAAATTCAGCGTTTACACGATTCAAAGAACTCGCAGACCGGAAAGTGCAACTTACCGATGCAGATCTTGAAGCATTAGTGGTCGAAGAAATGGGTGGGAACATAGACCACGCATATGAATTTGTGAGCATTTCTGCTCGTGGGGGAAGCTCTACGACACCATCAGCAGATCTAGAGATAAACGTGTCTGGAGAATTAGTGAGTGTCTCATCAGAAGGAGACGGCATGGTTGATGCGAGTTGCACCGCCATCAAGAAAGCCACCGGTGTGGAAGGACGACTCACCGATTATTCAGTAATGTCGGTAACTGGCGGAGTTGATGCACTAGCAGACGTCACTTTGTCCTTTGTGAGCGAAGATGGCTTGAAAGTAGCGGGACGCGGACTCTCAACTGATGTGGTAGAAGCTTCCGCACGTGCTTTTATTGCCGCTCTTAATAAAGTTGCACATATTCGCTCCACGGGAGACGACCCCAACGCAATTGAGCGCCCTGGACATATCGGATAACAAATTTAGAACTAGAGTTTCACCACTTGTAAGCGTTCTAAGGTGTCAAGATCATTTGCTTGAAGTCGATCATAACTATATGACCAGAGTTGCTCTCCGATAACTAGAGTGCGTTCAATTTGAGGCATCCAAACGTAATCTTCGGGATGGCAGATAGTGATCGTCTTATTTTCAGGAACAATGTCGCTCTCAAATCCTTCTTCTTCAGCCCAGACGGCTACCAGATCGGAAGGGTAATACTCACACCAGTGTCCGTCCATTTCAGAATAGGTGTCGGCTTCACACAGCATGACTGTGCGTCCTTCGGCGTTTCCAAGAAATTCAGCAAAGATTTCTTCATCAATTAAGTCACAAACAGGATCAACAGGATCTGTGATTTCGTCTTGGTGATCTATTCGTCCTACTTCAGTGATCGTTTCATTACTAATACGTAGAGCTACTGCACCAGAAAAGTCCGAATACCAGTTGTTGAATGGTAATACCGCTAATTCACTAGCTGGCCACCATAGAAAAGATCGATGATCCCATTCAACTGCTGAAGATCCACCAGAAGTAACCCAAGAATCCAAAGCGACAGGCTGATCTAGATTTGATACATCAAAAAGAGTTACTTTTGCACCCGTAGTTTGACCAGTGTCGGTAGCATCCTGGCCAATTCCTAAGACAAGTCCATCACTTAATGGGTGAAGGTAACCGCTGTATCCAGTTATTTTCAACTCTCCGCGAACCACCGGATTGGTGGGTTCTGAAAGGTCAACGGTATAAAACGGGTCAGTTTGACGGAATGTCACGACATAACCGGTATCTCCGACAAATCGAACAGAAAAAATACGTTCCCCTCGACCCATGTCACCTACTTCACCAACAACTTCAAGATCTGAACCGTTGCGAGTCAGAACAGAGACTTTTGACTCGCTGTCGTCTCTGAAACCCCAAGGGCCACCGAGAGTGGTAGCGACTCTCAAATAGCCTCCGTGTTCTGACATGGCAAACTGATTAAGCAAATGTCCATCTACGGAACCTGACGCTAGGTAAGTCGTAGCATCTGAATCAGAAACGTCAAACTGATGAATAGATGTTGCATAGTTTTCCGAAGCAACTTCCCAAAGATTTTCATCATTTTCGAACAGAATAGGGTCGAGATAACTTGTGGTCGCTACATAAAGATTCGAGTTGCTTGCGTAAACCGTTTGCCCATCAGCTAAAACAGCGGTTGCGTTCGGAGTTTCAAGTGAAGAATCAAGATCTACCGTCACTACAGACAAAGTAGAGAATCCAGCGAATTCAGTGGGGTAATGAATGTTAGAGCAATCTGCTAGTGACCCCTGTGAATAAGGCCCATTAGAACTTTCAAAAAAGTAGTTGGGAAGCCAATCTTCTAACGTTGTTCCTGAAATAACTTCTTTGTTGAACTTTTCAGCATTTTCTTCTCCGGCTTCATTTTGAGGATAAACGAAAGGAAGCTGGTTCATTGGAGTGGACATCACAATACGAGCGACTCCGTTGACTACACGTGCGCTCACGTAACTTCCATCCAAGGTGAGGGTGTTGACAATAGAAAGCTCATGAGGATCGGAAAGGTCAATTTCAATAATGCTTGACAAATTCCTCCAGTAACCGCCATACCCTGGCTCGATATCTTCAGATTCATCAATTGCGTCTTCATAGTAAATTGGCCCTGAATCTGTAGAAGCGAGAACAAAAGCTCGATCTCCTGAGAAAAGAATTTCACTTGGCCAATGACCATCAAATGAAAGAGAATCCGTTAATTCTGGGGTAGTTTCGGATACGTCAATGAAATGGAATTCGTTACCGCTGAGAACCAGAATTCTGTTTCCATCAGTTTTAATTATGTCTGGTTCGTCAATTCCGACTTCTTGAACATTAGTTCCGGAAAAGTCAACCCCTGCAGTCATTGAGTCTGAGTCACCGGTTTCAAGTGCCATATCTGCTTCAGCCATCACCAAGCTCTCTTCCATGCGCAGAATGCCGACAGGTCCATACCAGCCTCCGGTATCAAGCCCGTAAGGTCCTACTCTGGCGATGGCTTGCGTTTGAAGATAAGAAAGCAAGTCATCACAAGTGGTGAAAGAAACAAGAGCTGAGACAAATTCAACATCATCAAGGTTGACGGTTTGCAAAGTAGTTGTCGTGCCTGAGGTTCCCGAAGAAGGGGTTTCGCTACAAGCTCCAGCAAAGAAAGCGACAAATAAGATAAGGGAAAGAACTTTTTTCATTATGACTCCAAACTGGTTGTTTCTAATTCAGACGCCGGTTAAAGCTATTTAGTTCCCAGATTTCTAAAATTATTTTCTTGTAGTCGGTAACCATGCAGGTCGTTTAACTTCGTAGTCTTTGATTTCCTGCGTGAATCGTAAACTCAATCCAATATCGTCAAGGCCTTCCAAGAAACGTTCTTGCGTGGCTGGATCTAAGGGAAATGTGCACTCAATGGAAGCTTCAGGGGCTTCGAGTGTGAGATTAGCTACATCAATTGTTATTACGAGATCAGGGTTCGCTTCTGTCGCGTCAAGTAAAGCTTCTCCGACGTCATTTGATACTTGAACTGGGACTAAACCATTCTTTGTACAGTTGTTTCGAAAGATGTCAGCGAACCTTGGTGAGATAACCGCTTGAAAACCATATTGTTGAATCGCCCATACCGCGTGTTCACGTGAAGATCCGGTACCAAAGTTCGGTCCCCCGATAAGCACCACTGCGTCGTTGTAACGTTCATCGTTAAGTACAAAGGTGCGATCATCACGCCATTCTGAGAAAAGACCTTGTTCGAAGCCTGTGCGTTCAACACGTTTCAACCAATCTGAAGGAATTATTTGATCCGTGTCAACATCTGCACGCCTTAAAGGCACTGCAGTTCCGGAAACAATTTGTATAGCATCCATGGCTTCCCCTAGTTCAAATCTTCTGGAGTGGCAAATGTTCCAGCAATTGCGGTAGCAGCAGCCACAGCGGGTGAAACGAGATGGGTTCGCCCGCCGCGCCCCTGTCGCCCTTCAAAATTT
>CAJXEU010000136.1 GCA_913052525.1 uncultured Actinomycetes bacterium | reverse complement strand
TGGTTACAAAACGTACTCGGTCTCTAGAAGAGAGACGTCGGCTGGCTAACCATGCGTAAGAGGCAACAACATTTGAAGCAATCAAGGTGTTTTCTAAATCAAATGCAGCGAGATGCCGATCCGGTGAGAGAATTTGTCTTCTGAGACGCTCCGGTCTGCTTTCACCATTTTTAGAAGGTGGTTTCATTGGGACTCGACCAGCTTTTACCACTGAAGGCATCCACACATTTGGAATATGGGAATCCCAGTCAACAACGCAAGGATCAAAACAGAAAGCTTCTTGATCTTGAGCATCTAAGGAGTTCCAGAGTTCCATCAAGCGGTCAAGTTCGTAAACAGCCTCGCATTCTGCATAAGCCCCGTAGAGGTCGACGTAGCTTGCGGCTCGTTCAATTTGTTCACTTCTTTCAGCAAGGCGAGCCCCTAACTCAGCTTGGCGGCCTCTTACAGGGAGAGAGCCAATAATCTTTTCTGCTCGGTTTAGCATTGTGGTGGCTCGATCAAGTTGCTTCTTTACTCGTCCTCGACCTGGGAAAGACCATTCTGGAACTGAAATTGGTTGGCCGTATTCGTCGTAAATTGGATTTTCGGTAAACCAAGCACGAACAAGGTCGACAAGTCGGCCGTAACGGAGAGGATTTGAACTACCAGATGCGACTTGGACTATGTCGGAACCTTCAATAGGACCGCGAGCAGCAACAGCGCAAATGGCTGAGACAACAAGATCTACGGGGATTACGTCAATAACGCCTTCTGGTATTCCGGGGAATTCTTCAAGTAGTCCACGGGCATAAGAGATGATAATTGGCTCCGCCATACGGAACCCTCGAATCCAACCTGGAGAAGGTTCTGTTACGGCTGCTTCAATTATCGCAGGGCGGACAATACTTACGGGTATAGAGCCCGCAGATTCAGCAAGTGCTACTTCTCCGAGAGCCTTTGTGTAGGCGTAAGCGTCAGGGAAGCCCAGCGAAGAGGCTCGTGATACTCCAGCTTCAGCCATGCGGTCATCAACCCAGCGTGTCCGAAGTTGCTCTGTCTTCTCAGCTAAAGCTGGGGTGCCAACAGCCCCCAATTCTTCTTCGGCTTCTTTCCGGAGTTCAGCTAACTTTTCTGGGGTGCGGCTGTTTGATTCCGTATCCATTCGGATTCGACGTGCTGTATCAACTTCAGTTTGCCAGTTAACATTGACGTAAAAAGGACTTTCGTTGATTGGTTCTTCGGGAGCAGAGCCCCGTCTGCTACCAGCGACATAGCAGGTGGAAACGGCAACAAGATGTGGTGCTACTTGTAAATTATTTAGCGTCTCGACAATACGAACAGGACCGAGAAGATTAATTTCGACTGCTTGGTCAAGAGGTGAATCGAAACTCACAGATGCAGCGGAATGAATGAATATGTCACAACTTGAAAGTTCGGACAAACCTTGTTCATCGAGATTCAGTCCATCAACACTCACGTCGCCACCTATGGCAGTGATCCTCTTGTCGATCATTTCGTCGAATGCTTCTGCGCCTAAATCTACTTTTAGGCGATCAAAGGCGTCGTTACGTAAAATTTCTCTGGCGACACGGTGAGATGCGCCACGTCGACCTGGCCGCACAATAAGAACTAGTTCACAGTCGGGGATGGAGCGTAAAAGCTTCTCAACGATAGCTGTTCCTAAGAATCCTGTACTACCTGTGATTGCAATACGGCGGCCGGCGAGAGAATCAGAAATCATTACTACATGTCTATCAGATATCACCAAGACTTACCAAATGGTAGAAAAAGCGGTTAAGTTGTTCATATGGCTCCAAGAGGTGAAACCAAAGAACGTATTCTCGCTAAAGCGTTAGAGTCATTTAGTACTGTCGGGTATGACGGCACGTCACTCGATGATCTGGCCGAAGCACTCGGCATAAGAAAACAAACCATTCTTTACCATTTCGTATCAAAACGAGGTTTGTTGAATGCTGTTCTGGATGACAGTGTGAAAGTTCTTACAGAATCCCTTGAAGAAGTATTAGATGCAAGTAATCCTCATCGGGACCGTATAGAAGATCTTGTTCGTTCAGTCTTTCGAGTAGCTCTAGAACAACCACTTTTACTCGGACTTCTCCGTGAAGTCAGTCGCCCTGGCTCACCGGCCGCACCAAGATTAAAGAACCAAATGGGGCCACTGATGGAACGAGCAATTTCTTGGATGGAAGGAGAAATGGAAGCGGGCCGTATGCGAAAGACTGACGCACAACTTGTCTTACTTAGTGCATATTCTACTGTCGTCGGATTAGCAACCGAAATTGAAATACTTAGAACAGCCGGCGTTGAACGAGTGCTACGCCCATCTGCACAAAGACGTCAAGAACTACTTCACTTTCTACGAACTTCCCTCACCCCAAGCGAGTAAGTAATCATCTAATGGTGTTACGCCTTTGCCTTAAATTGCGTTGCACACCAAGATCAACTAGTCGGTCAATGAGACCTGAATAAGAAAGACCAGATTTTTCCCACAAACGCGGGTACATAGAAATAGGGGTAAAGCCAGGTATTGTGTTCACTTCGTTGAGAACAATTTCATCATTTTTGGATACAAAAAAATCAACTCTTGCCATTCCAGAACAACGTAAAGCTGCGAAAGCTTTCGCGGCAGTCTGTTGAAGCGAAACAACAACTTCAGGGCCAAGCTCAGGATCGTCAATAAGTTCAGCACTCCCATCTTCATACTTGTCGGCATAATCATAAAATTCAGCTCCTGGCCGAATTTCACCCGGTCCGGATACTTGAGGCACTCGATCACCTAAAACTGCTAACTCTATTTCACGGCCAGAAATTGCTTCTTCTACGAGAATCCATTCGTCGTATGCGGCAGCAGATGCAAGAGCAATCTCTAGTCCAGCAGCATCGTCTGCAAGAGAAACTCCTATAGAAGATCCGAGATTGGCTGGCTTTACAAAAACCCGCGGACCTAAATCTTCCAGTAAAGAAGAATATAAAGCATGAGCGCCTTCACTTCCTTTAGATGGAAGATCATCAGCATGAAATCCACGATGACGGGCTTGACGGATTCCATACTGATTCAACACATCTTTCGCCGCTAACTTATCCATAGCTAAAGCCGAACCTAAAACCCCACTACCTACATAAGGAACGTCAGCGACTTCAAGCAGACCTTGGACAGTGCCATCTTCACCTAAAGGTCCGTGAAGAAGAGGAAAAACGACTACAGAACCAGATTGCCTCAACTTCTGCAATTCAGGAAGCGGATCCCAACTAGATCCACTTGGATCAAGAGCGTCAGGAAGATCACCGTCTTGAAGCGCTTCAACGGAAGAGACAGAAAGAGACCAGTGCCCGTCTCGATCGATACCAACTGGAATAATCTCATAACGTTCAGGATCAGCAGCAGCTAAAACATGTCGAGCAGAAACACACGAAACATCATGCTCTGCACTACGGCCACCAAAGAGAACGACCAAATGATATTTGTCCATATAGGCATGGTAGAGGCAGGACAAACTGCAGGGGTGGCACCACTTGACCCTCTTAGCCTGTGAAACTCTATATATGAGGTTTACTACGACACAAGTAACGCAAATCGTGAACGGAAAACTCGAAGGAAAAGACATAAATCTTGATGGAGTAACACAGGATTCACGAACGGCGACAGCAAACTGTCTATTTGTTCCCCTCGTCGCGGAACGAGATGGCCATAACTACATCGAAAACGCAATCGCTACTGGCGCAACCGCCTACTTGACTAACGGTCCAAAATATACAGATGCAGTATCAATAGAAGTAGCTGACACAGCATCTGCGTTATTACAACTCGGAGAAGCGGCTAGAACATCGATCAAGTCACCTGTCATTGGGATAACAGGATCAGTTGGAAAGACCTCTGTGAAAGATCTCACGACCTCAGTGCTGACTCAACGCGGTTTAACCCACTCAAGCCCTAGATCCTTTAACAACGAAATAGGAGTGCCCCTTACCCTCCTTAACACTCCAGAAGAAGCAACAGCCGTAGTAGTAGAAATGGGTGCCCGCCACGTTGGCGACATTAAACAGTTATGCAGTGCAAGTAGACCGGATATAGGGATAATCACGACAGTAGGAGCTGCTCATACCGAACTATTTGAAAATATTGAGACTGTCGGCAAAGCAAAAGGGGAGTTAATAGAAGGCCTTCCTTCAGAAGGATGCGCCATATTAAATGCAGATAGTCAAGAAGTCATGAAGCAAGCCAGCAGAACTCGAGCGCAGATACTCACTTTTGGAGAAAAAGGAGAAATACGAGCATCTGGCATAGAACTTGATTCAGAACTACAGCCATCATTTCAGATCGAATCACCATGGGGAAGGCAGAAAGTCAAACTCAAAGTTAGTGGCAAACATATGGTCCAAAATGC
>CAJXEU010000135.1 GCA_913052525.1 uncultured Actinomycetes bacterium | reverse complement strand
AAAGAAGACCCAAAAGGTTTTATTGAAGATTTTCGCCGGTGGGAAGACCAACAACTCATTGAAGAAATAGCACGGCACAGCGCTCTACCACATATCGCATCTTTATTAACTAAATCTTCGACCATCAGATTTCACCATGATCACGTATTGGTGAGGTCACAAGGAAACCAACAACGAACACCGTGGCATCAAGATCAGCCTTATTACGATCTCAACGGAAGTCAAACAATCTCTTTCTGGCTGCCGTTAGACCCGGTACCGGTAGAAGAAAGTATTGAAGTTATAGCGAGCACTCATACTGGTTCTTGGATGATGCCCCGTACGTTCGTAGACAAAGAAGCTCGATGGTTTCCAGAAGGAACTCTTCAAGAAATTCCCGATATTGATAAAAACAGAGATTCATTTCCAATTAGGTCTTGGTCGCTTGAACCAGGAGACGCTATTTGTTTCTCATTTCTCTCTTTGCATGCAGCCCCAGGCTCAGCTAAAGGAAGAAGGACAGTGTCATTGCGCTACATAGGAGACGATGTTCGTCGAGCTCAACGCTCGTGGCGAACATCCCCTCCATTTCCAGAGTTAGAGGACTCCATAACTGGATTGCAAGACGGAGCAGAGTTAAATCATCCTTTATTTCCAATGGTTTGGCCTTAAAACATTAGATTTATGACCATTTGCCCCGATCTTTCCTTTATCCGCTATTAAGATTGCATTTCATGTCCTCCGCACTCTTTGCTCGTTTAGCGCGTCTACGGCGCAACTATGGAACGAAGCTGCTTCGGTTTGCTGGAGTCTCAATGGTCAATGTAATAACCGGACAAACGCTTCTATATATTTGCTTTGAACAGCTCGAACTCGTGGGCATTGCCGCTAATGGAGTAGCGGTAGTAGCAGGCAGTATCCCTTCATATTTCCTTAGTCGCCATTACGTCTGGGAGAAAAATAAAGGCGATCATAAAGTGGTAAGTGAAATAGTTCCCTTCTGGGGGTTAGCCTTTGCTGGTCTTATTCTCTCAACCGTGTTTGTAGCTATCGCTGATAATTTTTACGATCACGTCTTCGCCATGCAGGCAGGAAATGCTGCAGCATTCGCTTTACTTTGGATCATTCGATTTGCTGTTTTAGAGCACCTGCTCTGGGGCGACCGAGCTGAAGGCCAATTAACTAAAACATCTGCCTAAAGATGGATAAATATTTACAAGAACTAGCAGAGTCCACAAAAGGGTTTATGCCCCCTGATGAAGGAAAAGCGCTCTATCAATACGCCACTGAAGTACTGCTAGAAGGTCCGTATCTTGAGATAGGAAGTTATTGCGGCAAATCTACTGTTTACCTTGGTGCAGCAGCCCAAGAGGCAAAGCGAACGTTATTTGCTTTAGATCACCACCGCGGCTCAGAAGAAAATCAGGTGGGATGGGAATGGCATGACACTAGTTTGGTTGACTCTGCAACAGGGATGATAGACACGCTGCCATCTTTTCGACAAACAATTCATAAAGCTAACCTTGAAGACACTGTTGTGGCTTTAATCGGCCAATCTGCCCTAATCTCAACTCTTTGGCAAACTTCTCTTGCACTTCTGTTCATTGATGGCGGACATGGGCAAGAACCAGCTCATCAAGACTACGAAGGATGGGTGCCACATCTTGTAGAAGGGGGAACTTTGCTAATCCATGATGTATTTCCAGATCCTTCTGATGGAGGCCAACCACCATTTGAGATATGGACACGAGCCGTTAGATCAGGAGCATTTGAAGAAATTGGTGTTGCAGGGTCTTTACGAGCGTTAAGGCGAATAGGGCCAGGGATTTAGTCTCTTTTCCTAGCTACAGTTTCTGTATCAATAATGTCAGGAAGACTCGAGTGATCAACGAATAATGAGGAAGCGGGGCTGGAACCAGAAATGGCATCCGCGGCTAGAATTATGGCTGCAGCAGTATAAGTAGTGCATTCATTTTCAGGGAAGCTGATGTGTCCGGGATGAACTAGTCCTGTTAGACACTTTCCATTATCTAGACGCATCTCTAAAGCGCCTTTGAATAAATCTAAAGCACTTGAGCGGTCACCAGCTACTAAATATGCCATGGAGCACTCACATGTCTCTGCAGCAGTGACCCAATCCTGATCACTAACACAACGAACTCCATGGTCTTCAATTATGAATTTCTTCCGCTGTGCTTCCAAATGAGATAGGGTGTCTTTTTTATCTAAAGCTCCAGATAAAACCGGATAATACCAGTCCATCGCCCATCTTTCCTTTGGAGCAAAAGCACCCTCCGGTTTGGTTCGGATCGCATGAGCAAGGTGAGCTAAAGAAAGTTCCCAATCTGGGCGGTCATGGCCAAGTTCTTCACCTATGGCGATAGCGCATCTTAAACTATGACAGATACTTGAGGAGCCCGTGAGCAAGGCATAGGGCCAAGGGGTGCCATTCTCGTGGCGGGCCCACAATATTGGACCGTTAGAAGTTTGAAGCCGTAGAACGAATTCAATGGCTTGATCAACTGAAAGCCACATGTGTTCAAGGAATCCTCTATCTTTTGTCATCAACCAGTGGTGCCAAACTCCGGTAGCTATATAGGCAATGACGTTGGCATCGAATTTTGTATCTTCAATTCCATCAGATAAATAGTATTGATGCCAGCCACCAGATCCTAAGCCATCTGTGTGTTGTGTTTGCAACAGCCATTCATAAGCAGCTTCTGCTTCATCAAGATGGCCGGCGCATGCGAGAGCCATTGCTGCCTCTACATGGTTCCAGGGATCACAGTGGCCACCTGGAAACCACGGAATCATGCCATTAGGAAGTTGCCACTCAGCGATTGTTGAAGCAGTAAGTTGCAAATCCTTAGCATTAATTATTCCTGGGACTTCAGGTAACGGCATGACTGTTCTCCGAGTTTGGTTTAGCGGCGTAAACGATTTTGCTTTTGCCCAGAAGGGGGTTCAAAAGCGATTCAGCCCAACGCGTTAGTTTAGGAGCTTTTACGATATCCCAAGTCAATAATCGATGGTAAGCGCTGATCAGTCGATTCTCCTCAACGGCTTTATTTGGGCCTATGGCACACCTCAGCCACCAGTAAGGACTATGCAGAGCGTGCGCTTTGTGACTGCCAAGAGGAGATAATCCAGCGAATAACATTTTTTCTTCAAGTTCGGTGCGACCATAAATACGGACATGACCTCCCTCAGCATTAGGGGCGTGGTAGTCCTCTGAAAGCACCCAACATAATCTTTCCGGAAATTTGGAAGGGATTGTTATAGCTAAAGTGCCTCCAGGGCGAAGAACACGCGTCAACTCTTTTAAAACTTTTTCATCTTCCTTAATGTGTTCCATAACTTCGGATGCAATAATTCGGTCAAAGGATTCATCAGCAAAAGGCAATTGAGTGGCATCTCCGTTTGCGGTTTCTAACATGATTCCTTCATCTATTTCTCCATCAGCCCACATCACGGCAGCAACACTTCGAACCTGAACTAACTCGTCGTAGCCAAGATCGCAAGCAACTACATGGGCTCCACGGCGTAAAGCTTCGTAAGCATGACGTCCAAAACCACAACCCAGATCAAGAACTCTTTCATTTGGTTGTAGACGCAAACGCTCATAGCGGACGGTAAGCATTATTAGTTACCTTTATTTTCTAGAAGTTCCCGATACTGCTCAATCGTTCGCAATGCAGTGTGACGCCAACTCCAATGATCAATGACTCGTTGGCGTCCTTGCATACCTACACGTGCTCGATTTTCTGGGTTATCAAGAGCGTCACGGATCATAAAAGCAAGAGCTTCGCTATCACCGGGAGGTACTTGAAAACAGGTTTCATTGTGTGTACCGGTCACCTCGGGAAGAGCTCCTCCGGTTGTGGCTATTAGGGGGATTCCGCAAGACATGGCTTCAATAGCGGGTAGAGAAAACCCTTCGTAGAGCGAAGGGACAATTGCTAGTTCGGATTCGCTATACAACTCCACAATACGTTCGTCAGGCACTCCATGCACCCAAGAGACACAGTCTGTTAAACCTAACTCTTTAAAAACATCTGAACTAGCACTATCTTCTTTCTGGCGCCCAATGATCACAAGCTCTATGTGTCTTTCGGTTCGGAGTTTTGCAATGGCTTCAAGAAGGTATTTGAGGCCTTTCATAGCGACATCAGCGCTAGCAGTGGTAATGATCTTCCCGGGAATTCTTTTCACATTTTCCATAGGCAAGAATAAATCTGGGTCAACACCTACCGGCACAACATGAACACGGTCAGAATTAACCTTATGATCAGCGACTATGTCGGTCTTAGATGACTCTGAAACCGTCATGACTCTTTCCATCCGTTTGGCTACCTGTGTTTGCATTTTTGTGAATGCATACCATCGACGTTTCCCAATTCTTTCAATTAACCCGC
>CAJXEU010000134.1 GCA_913052525.1 uncultured Actinomycetes bacterium | reverse complement strand
TGTTAAAAATGGGTTCTCTCACGTTTCCAGGGCTTCTTGAACGCGCTGACAACGATCCGGTTATAGCAAAGATGAAAGTTTTAACTGCTTTAGAGTCGTTGCCGAAACTTGGCAAAGTAAAAGCTAGAAGAACGATGGAGGAAATAGGCATTAGTGAAAGTCGAAGACTTAAGGGCCTAGGGAGCCAGCAGCGCTCCGATCTACTAGCTCGTTTCTCATAGATAACTAATGACATTTACTAACAGAGAACCACTTTTAGTGGTTCTCTCAGGCCCAGGTGGAGTAGGTAAAGGTGTTCTCGCAGAGAAACTCGTAACTCAAGACAAAGATTTAGAACTAAGCCGCTCATGGACAACTCGACTGCGTAGATCCGACGAAGATCCGCAAGCTTACAAATTCGTCAGCCGTGACGATTTTCTTCATCACCAAGATCTCGGAGGATTCATTGAGTGGAATGAGTTCCTAGGTGAACTTTATGGAACTCCTGCTCCTGATCCTTCTGTTTCACATGGCATTCTTTTAGAAATAGATGTGGCTGGCGGTAAACAAATCAAGGAGAACTACAGTGACGCTTTGTTGATTTTTGTTGATGCTCCAAGTGTGAAAGAACAACGCCGCCGTCTTATTGAACGTGGAGATAGCGAAGAACGCGCAGAAGAACGAATTATTGAAGGAGAACGAGAAAGAACCGAAGCTGAGGTTTTGGGGTATTTGAAAGTCATCAATGACGATCTGGATGAAACGGTAAAAATAATCCAAGAATTTATTGACGACAAACGACTTATTTAGATTCTCAAACATCGACCTATCGAGGTAAAGAGCGTCATATCTGATACCGTTTATACGTCTGAAACACCGTTCAGACATGAAACATCAACCAAGGGTGAGGTATTTTTGTGAAGGGTCACGACACCATGATTACCCCCGAGATAGAAGGACTTCTAGATCGGGCAGAGTCCAAATTTCGTTTAGTTGCTCTAAGTTCAAAAAGAGCTCGACAAATCAACGCGTATTTTAATCAATTAGGAGAAGGGCTTGGATCCTCTATTCCTCCACAACTTCCTTCAACTGCTCGTAAGCCTCTGTCTATAGCATTTGAAGAAATTTCAGCTGACAAAATAATCCCTGTTGAAGTCTCAGAAGATTCCGAACCAACAGAAGAAGAATTAATGGCAATTGAAGCCGTGGAAGAATCAGAACTCGAAGAAACCGTTGAGTCTGAAGAAACAAGCGACGAAAGCGCTTGATTTAACCTTGAACCTATGGGCATCTTTGATGGTCGCCGAATTGTTTTAGGAGTAACTGGGGGCATAGCTGCGTATAAGGCAGTTGAAGTTTGCCGCCGCCTAGTAGATGCAGGGGCTCATGTTTCTCCCATTCTCACTAAGGGAGCCGAAAAGTTCATAGGCCGAGCAACATTTGATGCTTTGGCCTCAGAAAAAGTCCAGACTTCTTTATGGGAAGAAGAGCATCCAATACCACATACAAATCTAGGACAAAAAGCTGATTTGATTCTGGTTTGCCCCGCTACAGCTCGGCTACTTTCCGATTACCGAACTGGTCGCTCTGCTGACTTATTAACTGCAACTCTTTTAGCTACTCGGGCCCCCGTAATAGTTTGCCCTGCAATGCATACTGAAATGTGGGAACAACCTTCAGTCCAAGAAAACATTAAAGAGTTGATTCAACGTGGTGTAGAAATTGTCGGACCAGAAGAAGGACGTTTAGCAGGAGGGGATGATGGCGCAGGTCGTCTTTCTGATCCGGTTTCCATAGTAGCAGCGGTCGAAAGAGTGTTGAATTCAGGTTTAAATTCTCAAATTCAAGACTTTGCAGGCCTTCAGGTCCTAGTTTCAGCAGGTGGAACTAAAGAACCCATCTGTCCTGTTCGCTATATCGGTAATAGGTCTTCCGGTAAACAAGGACACGCCATAGCTATAGAAGCAGCAACTAGAGGAGCAGTAGTTACTTGTGTCACGACTGAGCCAAGTCAATCCCCACAACATCCTCATCTGCGAGTCGTAGCAGTTGAAACTGCAGATGAAATGGCACAAGCAGTTTTTTCTCAAGCTGCTAAAAGCGATTTAGTGATAATGGCGGCAGCTGTGGCAGATTTCACGCCTGTAACAAAAAGCGATAAAAAAATAAAGAAATCTGAAGAAGGTCTAGAAATACATCTTGAACCAACAGTAGACATTCTTGCTTCTCTGGGCTCTTCTCATAATGGAAAACAAATCTTGGTGGGTTTTGCAGCAGAAACAAACGACCTAGAAGAGAACGCGAAGAAAAAACTCAATACAAAAGGTGTTGATTTGATCGTAGCAAATGATGTTTCTGAAGCGAATGTTGGTTTCAACCACGATACAAATGCAGCAGTTTTGTTTGATTCAACGGGAAGAAGAACTGAACTGCCTCTTGCCGATAAACGGCATATAGCACAAGCGATACTGGATATCGCTCTAAAGTTGAGAGTTGACAAGCATAGAGAAATCGGAGAAACACAATGAGTCGTAAATGGACCTTTACTTCAGAATCTGTAACTGAAGGACATCCCGACAAGATGGCAGATCAAATTTCTGATGCTGTTCTTGATGCAATGTTGGCTGAAGATTCTGAGAGCAGAGTTGCCTGTGAAACTCTACTCACGACTGGTTTAGTTGTAGTTGCGGGGGAAGTTACCTGCAAAGGATATGTGGACATTCCCAATATTGTGAGAAACACCATAAAAGAGATTGGATACGATCGCGAAGATTTCGGATTCGACGGTGATACTTGTGGAGTTATGGTCTGTCTTGATGGACAATCCGCGGATATAGCTCAAGGAGTTGATGACTCTGAAGAAACTCGCTCCGTTAACTCAAATAGTGAAGAAGATCTAGATCGTCAAGGAGCAGGTGACCAAGGCATAATGTTTGGTTACGCCTGTGATGAGACAGAAGAACTGATGCCTTTGCCCATCAACCTTGCTCATCAGATGGCGGCGCGTCATGCCTCAGTACGTAAATCAGGTGCAATTCCATATTTAAGACCAGATGCTAAAACTCAAGTCACGTTTGATTATGAGGATGATCGACCAGTTCGCTTAAAGACAGTTCTTGTTTCAACACAGCACAATGACGGAATTGACCGTGACTCAATGATTCGTCCTGACCTTATTGATGAAGTGATCCGTCCAGTAATTCCAGAACAATTCTCTGATGATGACTACCAGGTTTACGTAAATCCCACTGGACGCTTTGTTATAGGTGGACCAGTTGGAGACGCAGGCCTCACGGGCCGGAAAATAATTGTTGATACTTATGGGGGAATGGCCCGTCATGGAGGAGGAGCTTTCTCCGGCAAAGACCCAAGTAAAGTTGATCGTTCTGCAGCCTACGCTTCTCGCTGGGTTGCGAAGAATCTTGTAGCAGCGGGAGCGGCTCGTAAGTGTGAGGTTCAGGTAGCTTATGCAATAGGTATGGCTAGGCCAGTTTCTATTTACGTTGAAACCTTCAATACCGAAACCGTAGATCCGGAGAAAATATCAGATTGTGTGAACGAAATATTTGATCTCCGCCCTGCTGCAATCATTCGAGATCTTGACCTAAAGCGTCCTATTTACAAAGACACAGCCTCTTATGGCCATTTTGGGCGAGAAATGTTTCCTTGGGAGCAGATAGGAAAAGTTGAAGAAATCCGTTCTGCTCTGGGATTAGATTAGGCGATAGACCATGCCCGGCAAAATGTCGGATCAGAACCAACTGCCCTTTGAAGATATAAATCCCGATTCTGAGCCTAAAGAAGAGAAAATTGGGAGAGTTGTTCGAGTTCTACCAGATGTAGGTGGAGTAGATCGCCCATTTGATTATCTGGTGCCTAGCGACTGGATTACTACTGGTCGAGATAAAGGTCTTCAGGTTGGCAGCAGAGTGCGGATTCCTTTTGGGCCGAGACGTGTAGCTGGGTGGATAGTTGAAGACCACGTAGATCCACCAAAAGGAGTCAAACTTCGCGAATTAACAAAAATTAGCGGCATGGGCCCCAGTTCAGAAATAATTAAGGTAGCTCGTTGGGTTTCTTACAGGTGGGCAGGAAAACTTTCTTCTGTCTTAAAGACCGCTTCACCGTTAAGGAACATAAATCGGTTACCTTCTTCCCCATCTAATATTTCAATTGGAGCCATACCACCTGTTTGGGCAATAGAAGCTTTAGAAAAATCAAAAAGAGTTTTAAGAATGCCACCCACTGAAGATGTTTTACCACTAATTAAAGCAGCTATAAGAAAGGGAGATGTCTTAGTTATTGTTCCGTCAATTGACATGTCTAAATCATTTACAGACAGTCTAGAGAAAATAGGAATTCCTGTTTCATTGATGCCTCACCACTGGGCGAAAGCTGCTGCTGGTGGAGTGGTTGTTGGGACTCGGTCTGCAGTATTAGCTCCTGTTCGTAAGTTGGCAGCAATACTGGTATTTGATGAGCATAACGAAGCCCTCAAAGAAGAACGAATGCCCACTTGGCATG
>CAJXEU010000133.1 GCA_913052525.1 uncultured Actinomycetes bacterium | reverse complement strand
CGGACTTTCCGTAGCTTTTGATTTAGCAACTCACCGAGGATATGACAGCGACCATCCTCGGGTAGCTGGAGATGTTGGCATGGCCGGAGTAGCCATTGATTCCATTCTCGACATGCGAGCTTTATTCGAAGGAATACCCCTTGATCAAATGAGCGTTTCATTCACGATGAACGGAGCTGTCCTACCAATTTTGGCTTTTTACGTGGTGGTCGCAGAAGAACAAGGTGTTTCTCCGGATCAACTTACTGGAACTATTCAGAATGACATTCTGAAAGAATTCATGGTTCGAAACACTTATATCTACCCACCCAGTCCTTCAATGCGTATCGTCTCAGACATTATTGAATGGTCAAGCAAAGAGATGCCAAAGTTCAACCCGATCTCAATTTCGGGTTATCACATACAAGAAGCAGGAGCCACTGCTGATCTTGAATTGGCCTACACGTTGGCAGATGGAGTTGAGTACGTTCGAGCAGCAATAGACGCAGGTCTGGACATTGATGCTTTTGCTCCCAGATTAAGTTTTTTCTGGGGCATTGGGATGGATTTCTTTATGGAGGTCGCCAAGCTAAGAGCAGGACGTCTTCTTTGGGCCCGCTTAATGAAACAGTTCAATCCTCAAAATCCCAAATCTCTATCGCTACGAACTCATTGTCAGACTTCCGGATGGAGTTTGACTGCACAAGATCCCTATAACAATGTGATTCGTACCTGCATTGAGGCAATGGCGGCAACACAAGGACATACCCAATCTCTCCACACAAATGCATTAGACGAAGCATTAGCACTACCAACAGATTTTTCAGCCCAGATCGCTCGCAATACTCAACTTTTCTTACAGGAAGAAAGCGATACTTGTCGGGTCATCGACCCGTGGGGAGGTAGCTATCACGTAGAAAAATTAACGCATGACCTCGCTAGCCGTGCTTGGGAACATATAACAGAAATTGAAGATACTGGTGGAATGTCAGCAGCAATCGAAGCTGGCATACCGAAAATGCGAATTGAAGAATCTGCAGCCCGTGTGCAAGCCCGTATTGATTCAGGACGGCAAGTAGTAATAGGTGTGAACCGCTATCAACTTGAAAGCGAAGAAGAAATTGACGTTCTACGAGTGGATAATGCTCAAGTTCGTTCCGATCAAATTAGGCGACTAGAACGCTTAAAAAATGAACGAGATGTAACAAAATGTGCACAAGAACTTGCAGCTCTTACTCTTTGTGCAGAGACCGGTGAAGGTAACTTGCTAGCGTTAGCAGTTAACGCTGCTCGAGCACAGGCTACAGTCGGCGAAATATGTGAAGCTATAGAAAAAGTATATGGCCGTCATATAGCGGAGGTAAGAACAATTTCTGGAGTATTTAGTTCAGAGGCAGGAGACGAAGAGGCAGTGCAAGCTGCTCGAATTCAGGTCGCAGAATTTGAATCTCTCAATGGGCGACAACCAAGAATTTTGGTAGCAAAGATGGGCCAAGACGGTCATGATCGAGGACAAAAAGTAGTTTCTACCGCCTTCGCAGATTTGGGATTTGATGTCGATATCGGCCCTTTATTTTCCACTCCTGCAGAGGTAGCACGCCAAGCAGTAGAGAATGATGTTCATGTCGTAGGTGTCAGTTCAATGACAGCAAGTCATTTGACCCTTGTTCCTGAGTTACGTTCAGAATTACAAGCCCTTGGACGTGAAGATATAGCCATAGTTGTAGGCGGAGTCATACCCGCACAAGACCATGAAACGCTATTAGAGGCAGGGGCATCAGCTATTTTCCCTCCTGGCACTGTGATCGCTGATGCAGCAACAGAATTAATAAAGAAGTTGAAGTGAAAACAAAGGCCGAAGATTTAGCTAATGGCGTCAAAAAAGGCGACCGTGCGATCATCGGACAAGCCATAACTTTAGTTGAATCGTCTCTTGTTGAAGATCAACAAGCTGCCCATAGTTTGTTAGAAGAACTACTACCACATACTGGAAATGCTCATCGGATCGGAATCACGGGAGCTCCTGGTGTAGGAAAGTCCACATTAATTGAATCACTAGGAAGTCAACTCACTGACTCCGGACATCGAGTCGCAGTCTTAGCGGTAGATCCAACAAGCACGATTACCAAAGGCTCAATTCTTGGTGATAAAACCCGTATGTCAAAACTCGCTAATGACCCTTCAGCCTTCATACGTCCTTCTCCTAGCGCAGGAACACTTGGAGGAGTTGCTAGAACAACTCGTGAAACGATGGTGATTCTTGAAGCCGCAGGTTATGACGTGGTGATTGTAGAAACCGTTGGAGTTGGCCAGTCAGAAACAGAGATCGCCAGCATGGTGGACACGTTTTTAACTTTATTACTACCAGGCGCAGGAGACGAATTACAGGGAATCAAAAAGGGAGTGCTTGAACTCGCTGACTTAATCGCAGTGAATAAAGCAGATGGCGACAATTTGTCACGTGCCCGTAATTCTGTAAATGACTACACGATGGCTTTACGGCTAACTCGACCCATTAATAAGAATTGGGAACCACACGTGATGATGGTCAGTGGGTTGACTGGCGAAGGACTTGAAGACTTATGGTTCGCAATCACAAAACATCGTCAAGTTCTAACTGAGAGCGGTGACTGGGAGAAGAAACGCAGCGATCAACGTTTGTCTTGGATGTGGTCAGCAATAGAAAACCATGTAATTTCTGGAATCCACGGCCACCTTGAAGTGATGCAAATCTTAGAAAAGATAGAACACGAGGTTTCATCAGGAGTAATGAACCCAAGGCGTGGAGCAGAAGAAATTCTTAAAGTTTTAGAGAAGAGTTAGAACTCTTCATCAAAGGCGACATCGCCAGACACGCCTGTTTGGTAAGCAGCAACAGTGCGTTCAAAGAAGTTCGTTAACTCTTGAACATCTTGAAGATCCATGAATCCAAATGGGTTTTGTGAGTTGTATCTTTTCTCTAGTCCTAGTTGAAGGAGCCGTTGGTCTGCCACAAACTGCAAGTATTCACGTGTATCTACAGTCGAAAGTCCAGAGATCCCTTGCCCAAGGAGATCTTCGGCGAACTGATATTCGCATTCGACGGCTTCTTCTAACATTTCTAAAATTCGTGCTTTAAGGTCTTCGTCAAAGAGTTCTGGTTGTTCTGTTCGAACAGTCTCAACTACTGCAAAAGCAAAGTTCATGTGACAGCTTTCATCACGGAAAACCCAGTTTGTTCCAGCGGCTAAACCGTTTAGAAGCCCTTTGGAGCGAAGAAAATATACATATGCAAAAGCTGCAAAGAAGAAAAGTCCTTCGATGCATGCAGCGAAACAAACGAGATTTAAAAGAAACTTTTTACGATCTTCAAGACTGTTTAGTTCTTCTAATTCGTCTATTGAACCAATCCACTTAAAACAGAAATCCGCTTTCTTTTTAATCGAGGGGATGTTGTGAATAGCAGCGAAGGCTTCTTCTCGTTCGGAATGGTCAGGGATGTAATTGTCGAGCAATGTTAGATAGAACTGAACATGAAGAGCTTCTTCATACAGTTGTCGAGAGAGGTACATTCTTGCCTCGGGAGCATTGATGTGCTTGTAAAGATTCAAAACTAGATTATTGGCAACAATTGAATCTCCAGTAGCAAAGAACGCTACAAGTCTTGATACGAGATGCTTTTCAGCTGGGTCAAGTTTTCTATCAAGGTCTGGGATGTCATCAGAGAAATCTATTTCATCCACTGTCCAAGTATTTTTAATTGCATCTTGATACATCTCATAAAATAATGGGTACCTCATTGGACGAAGCGTGAGATCAAATCCAGGATCCAGTATGTTTCCTCGAGATGCAGTAGGTGACTGAGAGGGGAGTTCGTCGTGTTCCTCGAAAGGTTGTTCTACAAGAGCCATTAGTCGCACGCCTCACATGTCTCAGGGTTCTCTAACGAACAAGCAACCGCTTCAGCATCGGTAAATGTTTTTACCGATGCAGGGGAGGTTGGTTCATTAGAGGTAACGGTGGTTTGGTTGATTCGTGTAGCAGGACGTGACCGCAAATAGTAAGTGGTCTTCAATCCAGATTTCCATGCATGTAAATACATAGAACTAAGTTTCCCTATGGTTGGAGATTCCATGAAGAGGTTTAGAGACTGGCTTTGGTCAATAAACGCTCCTCTGTCTGCAGCCATATCAATCAGAGAACGCATAGGGACTTCCCAAGCTGTGCGGTAGATATCTTTTAGATCTTGAGGTATGCCATCAATTTCTTGAATTGAACCTTCAGCAGTTTTTATTCCAGAAATAATTTCTTCAGTCCAGAGATCTCGTGCCTGTAGGTCTCGAACTAGATACCGGTTTATTTGAAGGAATTCGCCTGAAAGGGTTTCTCGTTTGAACATATTTGAAACTTGTGGCTCAATGCATTCGTAACATCCCGCGATAGTAGCGATTGTGGCGGTAGGTGCAATCGCGATCATGAGAGAGTTTCTTAATCCATGAGTTGCTATTCGGTCACGTAGAGTTTGCCACCGGTCTGGGTCAGACGGGGTGACTCCCCATAGATCAAACTGAAGGTCGCCTTTAGCTGCACGGGTGATAGAAAAG
>CAJXEU010000132.1 GCA_913052525.1 uncultured Actinomycetes bacterium | reverse complement strand
TGAAGCAGGGGCTGATTGGTTAGCTGTTGCTTTGATACAAGAGGCCAAAGAATTACGCGAAGCTGGGCTAGCAGTACCTATCTTGGTTCTATCACAGCCTCATCCAGAGGAAATCAAAGAACTTAAAACTTTGAAAGGTGTTCGTCCGACTGTTTATACACCTGAAGGCATTGAAGCGATTGCATCTATTGCACCGGGTACTCCTGTTCACTTGAAGATAGAAACTGGTATGAATCGTGTTGGCGCATCTAAAAGAAGTTCTGTCTCTTTGGCAAATCAAATAGTGGAATCAGGTTTAACTTTGGAAGGAGTTTTTACTCACTTTGCTTCAGCAGATGAACTTGAAAGTTCTTTCTCAGAAGAGCAATCAACTCTTTTTGACAAAGTTATAAAAGAGTTAGCTAATCATGGACACCAACCTTCAATTGTGCATATGGCAAATTCTGCTGCCGTTGTAAACGTCTCAGCGAGTCATCGATCCATGATTAGACCAGGGATAGCGATTTATGGAGCAGAACCTTCTATTGACTTGAGAGATCGATGTAATCAAATCGGGTTGAAGCCAACAGCTCAGCTTGAAACTGAAGTTAGATATATTCACGAAATCAAATCAGGTGAAACTGTTTCCTATGGACGCCAGTGGATAGCTACAGATGACATCCTTCTTGCGACTTTGCCTGTTGGCTATGGAGATGGGATACCAAGAAGTTGGTGGGAGAAAGGCCACGTAATAATTCGTGGACAGAAGTGCCCTATCCGAGGTGTCATCACCATGGATCAGTTAATGGTGGAAGTTAATACAGAAGTTGCGGTAGGAGATAAAGCAATTCTGTTTGGGGAACAAGAGGGACAAGTGATCACAGCTGGAGAAATAGCAGAGGCAACGAAGACAATTAGTTACGAGATTTTGACAAATATAAGTAAACGAGTTCCCAGATTTTACGAAGATTAATTTTTTCGAGTGAACCGAATTACACAATTCCAAGTAAAAAACTCTCGTAGGCCCGGTATATGAATAATGAAACGAGCCCAAGGCCAATATCTAGGTTCGATACGGGTTATTGAAATATCAGGCTGTTGGCGAATCATGCGTAGAGTCGGTCCAATATGAACAGCAAATAAACCTTCTCCATATCGGTTGTCTGGTGGAGGACCGTGACGTTTCTCGTATAGCATTGGACCCCATTTTGGGCCGAGATACTGATAAGGATTCATATTGTGTCCACCATTTGGCGAATACCAATTTGTCCATGAAAGGTACCCCCATCCGCCAGGTTTAAGAACTCTAATTATCTCGTTAACGACCATTGCAGGGCTGCTGGTGTGTTCCAGCATGTTTGAACAGAACACGCCATCAAATGAGTTATCTGGGAAAGACATCAGAGTTGCATCTCCTAGCGTTAATCCTGGGATAGGAGGTTGAGCACGAGTTAGCACTCCCAGATCTCCATCAATGCCTAATACGGTAGCTCCGTACTTACGCATTGCTTCTGTATACCAACCCGGGCCGCATCCGATATCAAGAATACGATGCCCTTGAATGCCGTATCGTTGTTCAAGGTCAAATGCTGTCTCAGCCCCTAAAGCTTCGTAGAAGGGTTCAGGCTCTGTACGCTCTTTTAAAAACAGAGACCACATGAGACGTATTCGCTTGATTCCAGTTCCATTTGGGGCTTTTGTTGTGGTCATCAATGCTTAACAATACTCCGTTTGTCCTTATTTATTGAGACTTACACTCGAGTACACCAAACATCAGGCTGAGGACTGAGTAACTTATTACTCATGGGTTCAAAAAAAGAATTCAACAACGAACAAATCGATCTCAATGAAACTGCTTCTAGAGCAGAACGTTTGGGGCTTAAAGATCTGGCAATTATTGCTTGGAGAGATCTAGAAGCTTCCGACTCAGGTGGATCGGAAGAACATTTAACACAGGTAGCGCGTTGTTGGGCAGAGGTAGGTATATCACCAAGTATTCGAACAGCAGCGGTACAAGGCTTGCCTGTAGAGATAGAACGCAATGGATCAAAAATTACGAGACGCGGAGGACGGGTATCCGTATTTCCAGGAGCAGCTTTTCAAACATTACGTGGGGGTTTAGGACCAGCTGATGGGATTGTAGACGTATTTCAAGGAATGCCATTTTTAGCGCCACTTTGGACACGCCGTCCTCGTGTGGGTTTAATACATCACTGCCATATGGGAACATGGAGTGACTTAGCTCCTATTGGTTTAGCTCAATTTGGTTACTTCATTGAAAGATTTGCGATAAGACGGATTTATCGATCAACTCCGTTAGTCACACTTTCTCCTTCCTCTGCAGACGAGATTGTCAAATGCATGAAAGTAGATCCTCAACAGTTAAGAGTTGGGCCTGTAGGTATTTCCCCAGATTTCATTCCAGATACTTTGGCCAAAAAAGCTTCTGCACCTTTAGTAGTTGCTGGCGGGCGTTTCATGTCACCGAAAGGATTTGATCGACTCCCAGCAGTGCTTTTTCACGTAAAAGAAAAAATTCCTTCACTTGAAGTGGTTATTTTTGGGGATGGCCCTGAAAAACCAAAAATTCAGTCAGAGATTCGAAAATTTGCAGCTGAAGATTGGATTACTTTGCCTGGGTTCATTGAGAGAAGAGATCAGGTACAGCTTTATCAAAAAGCAAAGTTACTTGTTGCCCCTTCGAGGCGTGAAGGATGGAACATGACGATCACCGAGGCAGCTGCTTGTGGAACTCCATCTGTTGCTACAAGAATCCCCGGGCACTTAGATGCGGTCATAGACCAAGAAACTGGATTACTGGTAGAAAGTGATACCGAAATGACAAATGCAGTCACTTCCATTCTCTTAGATGACAATAAACGTTCTCAAATGGAAATAAGCGCAGTTGAACATGCGAAAAAATTTCATTGGGACTATACAGCAGCAATAATTTTGAATGCATTATGCGATGACGCAGAAAGTCGTTAATGAATCTGATTAAGAACCGATGGAAAGAAATTGTCATATTGGTGACGGCTTATATTCCAATATTAGTAATACGACCAGGTTTATTAAATGCCGATATTAAGCAATATCTTCATTTAGATGCAGGCGCACTTTTAACTAGTGCACCACAACTTTGGAATCCTGATTTTGGTTTAGGAACTGTCACACACCAAAACATCGGATATTTATTCCCTTCAGGCCCATTCTTTTGGTTCGGCCAAACTCTTGGAATAGAAGATTGGGTCATTCAAAGACTTTGGTATGGATCAATATTTGCGCTTGCAGGTTTAGGCGTTCTTTCTTTATTGCGACGGCTAACTCCTGAACACTCAAGCCACTTCACTGGAGCTCTTTTTTATATGCTCAGTCCCTTCGTATTAGGCCATATAACAGGACAGTCGGCTCTATTGCTCCCATTTGCTATTTTCCCTTGGCTGGTTCTGTCAATGGCCGCCGCAGTCGCTAAACAAGGATGGCGATGGCCTGCTATTTTTGCACTACTTGTAACGGTCGCTGGTTCAATAAATGGCAGTTCAATTTTCTTTGTAATTATTGGAGCAGCTTTATGGGCTCCTATAGCAGTTATCTGTGAAGAACACATTTCGTGGAGTGATGCAGGTAGAGCAGTAGTCCGAATCGGATTACTTACTGTTTTGACACAACTCTGGTGGATGGTTGCTTTAGTAATTGGTGGGTGGCATGGACTTCCCATCCTCTCCTTGACTGAAACACTGTTATCTACAAATAACACGACTAGTTCCTTTGAAATTTTAAGATCACTTGGATATTGGTTCTTTTATGGTCGAGACACTGCAGGCTTGTGGCTTTCGGGGCTTGCTGACCCGTATATGGAAAAGTTATGGCTGCTACTAGTTTCCTTTGGAGTAACTGGTTTTGGATTAGTGGCGATGGCTGTAGTGCGTTGGCGTCATCGAATGTATTTCGTATTAATCACTATGGTCGGACTAGTAATTTCAATAGGATCTTTCCCTCACGCTGGAAGATCCTTATATGGTGCTCTTTTTAAGAAAGCGGCTGATTCTTCTGACTTGATTTTTAGTCTCCGTAACACTCAAAGAGCAGCCCCTCTTGTCGTACTAGGACTAGCTGTTATGGTGGCTGCGGCTATTCAATCTGTTTGGGTAAAGCAAAAAAATATTGCATTCACCATCAATATTTTAGTTGTGGTTGCAGTAATCATTAATCTTTACCCCTTGTGGTCTGGATCGCTGATCGCTGATCGTTTTCATCGTGAAGAGATTCCAAACTATTGGACCGAAGCAACAGAAAAGCTAAACAAAGACATAACTAATACTCGAGTTATGGAGATACCTGGTATAGATTTCGCGGCTTATAGATGGGGCCATACACTAGATCCAATAACCCCTGGGCTTATCGAGCGCCCTTATGTTGCAAGAGAGTTGTTGCCACATGGAGATGAGTCGGGAGCTAGTTTACTTGTAGCGTTTGATCGGAGCCTGCAAGAAGGTTGGTTTGAGTCAGAGTCTTTACCAGAAATCGCTCGGATATTTGGTGCGGGTGATGTGGTATTAAGAAGTGACCTCGAATATGAGAGGTATAGAACTGTCCGTCCCCAGTCTCTTTGGGGCCTTTTAGTCGACACACCCGATGG
>CAJXEU010000131.1 GCA_913052525.1 uncultured Actinomycetes bacterium | reverse complement strand
GATTATTTGCAGCCCGATATTGTCCACGTTTTGATGGATGGAAAGATTATTAAAAGCGGTGGCCCTGATCTGGCTGTTCAACTCGAAGCCGAAGGATTCGATGCCTTTAAAACGGAAATAGTTTCATGAGTTTTGACGTATCTGATATTAAAAAAGATTTTCCCCTTCTGTCATGTGAAGAACATAACGATTCTCTGATTTACCTTGATTCTGCTGCTACTTCTCAGAAGCCTCAAAAAGTGATTGATGTAGTTAGCAGCTATTACGAAGAAATCAATGCGAATGTTCACCGTGGTGCTTATCATTTGGCGGAGAAAGCCACCACTGCTATGGAGGATGCCAGAGAGAAAATCTCTGATTTCATCAAATCTGAACGCTCTGAAGAAATAATTTTCACAAAGAACGCTACGGAGTCCATAAATCTTGTAGCGAAATCTTGGGGTGCAGCTAATCTCGGCGAAGGTGACGTCGTTCTTCTCTCATCGCTTGAACATCACGCCAACATTGTTCCTTGGCATCAACTTGCTGAATCGCAAGGAATTGAAGTTCGGTGGATTCCTCTAACTGAATCGGGTTTGCTTGACCTTACCGATCTCGATCGTTTGCTCGAAGGAGTGAAACTTGTCGCAGTGTCAGGGGCTTCCAATGTTTTAGGAACTGTTCCTCCCGTACGGACACTCGCTGACGCTGCTCATGCTGTTGGTGCTCTTTGTTTAGTTGACGCAAGCCAGTACGTTCCTCATCGCCCTACAGATGTTGAAGAGCTTGGCTGCGATTTTCTCGCCTTCACCGGCCACAAAATGTGTGGACCAACTGGTATTGGAGTGCTGTGGGGGCGTTCAGATCTTCTAGAGCAAATGCCTCCTTTTCTTGGCGGCGGAGAAATGATTCTCGATGTAACCCAAGAAGGCTTTACCGCTAATACCATCCCTTGGAAATTCGAAGCAGGAACTCCTCCTATTTCTGAGATTGTGGGACTTGGAGCGGCAGTTGATTATCTGGAATCTGTCGGTATGAACAATGTTTTAGAACATGAAAGAACTCTCACTACTTACGCTTTGAACACTTTGAAGGATCGTTTTGGTGACGAATTGATCATTCATGGGCCCCATGATGTGTCAGTACGTGGAGGAGTTCTTTCAATGGCTTACCAAGATATTCACCCACATGATGTCAGTCAGGTCCTTGATGACCACGGCGTATGTGTGAGGGCAGGTCATCATTGCGCAAAGCCGTTAATGAAATTGCTCGGTGTAGGTTCGACAGTGCGAGCTTCGCTTTATCTTTACAACGATGAGTCCGATGTTGATGCTCTTGCCGATGCTTTAGAGGCAACTGGCAAGTTCTTTTCGCGATAAGTAAAACTAGATGAGTATTTAATTATGTCTGGATTAGAAGACCTTTATAGAGAAATAATTCTTGATCATTATCGAAATCCGAGAAATCAGGGAGAGTTAGAAGTTCCCCCTGCAGTAATGGCAGAAGGTTTTAATCCACTTTGCGGTGATGAGATCAAAGTTCATATCCAAGTGGACGATGGAGTGATCGTTGATATCAAATTTGACGGACAAGGTTGTTCAATTAGTCAATCTTCTGCTTCCATGATGACCACTGCAATTACGGGGAAAACTTTAGAAGAGGTTGAAGGCATTATTTATTCTTTCAAACAGCTGATGTCTATTCATGAAAAAAGTCTTGAAGGCGGTTCGGAAACAGTTGGCTCCTCCACGACAGGCTTAGGTGACTTACAGGCTCTTCAGGGCGTCGTGAAATTTCCTGTGCGCATCAAATGTGCGACTCTGGGCTGGAACACTCTTGAACAATGTTTCGAAGAGTTAGACGAGAATTAAGATCAGGAATCTAGTTTCCTAAAAGAACCTGATAACCCTCTTCTTCTAATTGGTTCACGAGTTCTGGCCCTCCAGTTAACTGGATACATCCATCATTTAGAATATGTATTTTGTCGGGTTCAAGAACTTCCAACAGTCGACTGAAGTGAGTTATCGCTAAGACACCTAAGTTCTGATCATGAGTAAAGCCTTGAATGCGTTGTGACACCGCGGCAAGAGCATCTACATCAAGTCCAGAATCAATTTCATCTAATACGGCATAACGGGCACTCAACACTCCGAGTTGTAGTGTCTCGTTTCGCTTCTTCTCCCCACCAGAAAGATCGACGTTCATTGGGCGTTCAAGAAGTTTTTCTTCGAAGCCGATACTTTCCGCTTCTTCAAGCATTTGTTTCTTGATCGTTGACGTTTCACGTCCTGCTGCTCGCGCCGATTCTGTAAGAACGGATTCCAATGTGACCCCAGGGACTTCAATCGGGTGTTGAAGGCACAGAAACAGTCCGGCTTGAGCTCTTTGCCAAGACGGTAAAGCCAACATGTCTTTACCGTCAAGAGTTACTTCACCTTCGGTTACCTCATATTCCGGGTGTCCCATCAAAGCGTAGGAAAGTGTTGATTTCCCTGAACCATTAGGTCCCATCACGACATGAACTTCTCCAGGAAGGATCTCTAAATTGATACCTTTCAATATTGGCTTTCCAGATACTGAAACATGAAGATTTTTTATTACTAGCGAAGAATTTGTCATATCTCTATCACCACGTTTTCTCCATCTGTTGACACCGACCATGTTTCTAACGGTTTAGTTGCTGGAAGAGTGAGTGCTTCGCCGTTTTCTAAAGAGAAGAGGCTGCCGTGCTTAGGGCATTCAATTGTGCAGTCATTTGCATCAACATCTCCGTCTTCCAATGAGACGTCAGCGTGACTGCATATGGATTCAACAGCAAAATATTTTTCGCCGAGTTGGAGAACCAAAACTGACCTTCCATCTACATCAAAAACCTGAGTTTTGTTTTCAGAAATTTCCCCTAGGGAGCAAACAGGAATTTTATTCATAGTTGTTGCTCGCTTTGATTGAGAGTTCGTCGATCTAACTTCCCTACAATCGCTTCTTGAAGGATTGCAGATACTTCTTGAACTGGGAATGAGGAAATTATTTCGTTAAAGAATCCTTCAAGGATGAGTCGCTCCGCCACTGAAGTGGGCACGCCGCGACTTTCGATATAAAACAACTCGTCTTCATCTACTGGAGAAACAGTTGATGCGTGACTACAGACGACATCGTTGTTCTCAATTTCTAAGTTTGGGATGCTTTCTGCCCAAGCTTCTGGATCTAACTTGATGTTTCTGTTTGTTTGATTTGCTCGAGTTCGAGAAGCTTCGGGGCGGATTTTTGTCAGGCCGCTATAGATGGAGCGAGAAGAGTCCGCTAAGGCTCCTTTAAAGAGCAGATCGCTGGTTGTATCTGAACTGATGTGATCTTGGAAAGTTCGGAAATCCATTGTTTGATCGTCTTCGCCAAAATAGGCGGCGTTAATTCTACTAAACGCTCCCCGACCGGTTAACCGACAATCAGTTCTTGTGCGTACATACTCCCCGCCGATACCAGCTATATAAAACTCGGCGCTGGCGTCTTTGCCAGCGTCTACAACTTGATGAGCGAATTGCCAGGTTTCCGCTCCTAGGTTCTGCACTACACAGTGGCTGTAACGAGCGGCTCGTCCAACTGTGACTTCTAAAACTGGTGAAATTACTGCTTCTGCGTTTGATGATGTTTGGATTTCTACCACTTTCACTTCGGAGTTGTCTTCACAATGAACCATGATTCGAGGGAATACAGCTTCGTTGGTGTCTGTGAGACTAACTATCACTATGGGGTCTTTTATTACGGTTCCTTGTGGTACAACAACCACGAGAGGTTCAGGTCCGAAAGCCCGATTTAGGTATCCAAATAGATCTACGGGTTTTTCTAATACTGCTCCGAAATACTTTGCTCCGTCTTCTAAATCTCCTACTGGGCAGATAATTACCCCGGCTTCTTCGGCTTCTTTTTCGATGGTGATGTCTGAGATCCATCCATCTTGAAGAACGACAGTTGCACTGGATGAAGAGAACCGGTCTATTGGTAAAGAGGTGAGGTTTTCCGGACGTTTAGAGTTAGGTGTGAGCTCACTCAATTTGAGTTCATTGACACGGGAGTAGCGCCAAACCTCTTCTTCAGTGTCAGGGGCTTCTACCTGATCTAAATCAGAGTACGCTTTGTTTCGAATTTCACTTAACCATTCAGGTCCTGAGAGAGACTTTGAAATATCTGCTGTGAAGCCTTCTAAATTCGAACTAGCCATTACGCACACTCGTTACTAGACAAGCCGAAATAAAGCGATTTAATTTCCCGAACACTTGATTTATCCTATCGCTATAGGAGAAATACTCATCGTGTTAAGCAACTATCTTTAGGAAGTTTTATGCAGTGTTTTACCCAACTCGCTTCTGACCTGATTTACGGGCAGTATGTACGTATCTAGGAAAGGAAATAAATGAAAGTTGGAATCGCATTTGCGAACATTTTAAATTTCGGTACCCCCGACGGAAGTATCCAATTCGCACAGGCTGCAGAAAAGGCAGGTGTTGAATCTCTCTGGACCGTTGAACACGTTATTTATCCTTCAAGTTACGATTCGCAATACCCCTATGACCCCAGCGGTCAGATGGCGATGGCTCCCGACACGGATCTAACTGATCCGCTGATCTGGCTCACCTGGTTAGCTGCTAATA
>CAJXEU010000130.1 GCA_913052525.1 uncultured Actinomycetes bacterium | reverse complement strand
TAGATTCTGCTCCGTCCACTGTCAAACAATTGAAAGAACCAGCGACTGCTTCTTGAAGCATCTTTGTTGCTGATGATGCATCAACTTGTGCATCGGTGGTCAAAACTGCCAGCATGGTTGCCATATTTGGCTCAAGCATGGCTGCTCCTTTAGCGATGCCTCCGACAGTGAAAGTTTCTTTTTTTATTTCTACAGTTTTTGGCACAGTATCAGTGGTCATGATTGCCTTTGCTGCGTTCAGTCCACCTTCAGAATCAAGAGATTTGACTGCTTCTGGTATACCTTTCTTTATTTTTTCAATTGGTAGTGGATATCCAATCCAACCAGTGGAACAAACCAGAACTTCTTCTGCTTTACAACCCAATTGCTCGGCTGTCACTGTAGCCATAGTTCGGGCATCACTTTTTCCTTTTTCTCCAGTAGCTGCGTTTGCATTTCCGCTGTTGAGTACCACAGCTGCTGCTTGGCCATTAGTCTCAACTAAAAATTCTTTGCAAATTTGTACGGGTGCCGCTGTCATTTTATTTGACGTGAAAACGCCCGCTGCAGTTACTGGAATCCCATGTGCATGAGCAATTAAAGCGAGATCTGTAGATCCAGATGGCTTAATTCCACACCTCACACCACTAGCAAGAAATCCTGAAACAGAAGTCACCGTCATGGCGTTACTCCTGTAGTTGGTAGCCCCTTCGTCTCTTCAAACCCAAGCGCAAGGTTGGCACACTGAATGGCTCCTCCAGATGCTCCCTTACCGAGATTGTCAATAGCACTAATTACTATTAAGTACCCAGTACGAGGATCAACACGCGCGGTGAGATAAGCCACATTTGACCCAAATGTAGCTTTTGTCGAAGGAGCTCTTTCATCGACTATCACGAAGGGTTCTTTCTCGAAATAGTTAGTCAGAACTTCTAAAGCCGAATCAGTGTCCATATTCACTGTCGGTTGTGCGTAACAAGTTGCAAGAATGCCGCGAGTCATTGGAGCAAGATGTGGTGTAAAAAGTACAGAAACTTCTTCAGTGGTCTTTTGTGACAAAACTTGTTCCATTTCTGGAGTGTGGCGATGATCAAGCAGCCCATACGCGGTGAAGTTTTCATCCACAGTGCAGAAAGTCGTATTTTCTTTTGGAGCGCGACCCGCTCCAGATACCCCGGTAGCGGCATCGACTATAAGCCTTTTCGTCTCTATGGAACCAGACTCTACGAATGGAGCTAAAGCGAGAGTTGCTGCCGTAGGAAAGCATCCTGGCACTGCAATCAGATTTGATTCTTTTACTTCTTCTCGAAAAAGTTCAGGGAGTCCATATGCAAAATCAGATAACAGGTGTGGATTGGAGTGCGGAGCGTCATACCAGAGTGGATATAACGACTGGTCTTTAAGGCGATAGTCTGCTCCAAGATCTACTAGATATTCGATGGTGTCTTTTAGATGAGGGACTAATTCTTGAGATGCTCCATGTGGGAGGCAGAGAAATACTAGGTCACAGTCTTCAAAGGTTTGGATATTTGTTGGTGCAAAAACAAGGTCTCCATATTCAGCTGACAACCCAGGGTAAAGATTTGATACTTTTTCCCCTGACATAGAATCTGCTGCTGCAATTTCGACCTGTAGATCAGGGTGAGAGGCACATAGTCTGAGTATTTCAGCACCGGTAAACCCTGAGGCTCCAATAATTCCCACTTTTTTCATAAAATAAATATACATTTAAATGCATATAAATACAACATATTTATGCATAACGTTGAATATTTTTATACCCAGCGAAACTAGGATCGTAAAGAAGCAGTTAACTCTTTTTCAACAGCTGATATGCAGCGTTCTCGGACTTCAGAAATTTCTTTATCAGTTAATGTGCGATCCGTGGCCTGAAATCGCAGCGTATAAGCCAGACTTCGACAATTCTCCCCCACTGGGTGACCTCTAAATACATCAAATAATCGTAAATCTACGAGTAACTCTCCTGCTTCTCTGCGCAAGACAGAGCTCACCGATGAGGCAGGAATACTTTCAGAAACTTCAAAGGCCAAATCTATGTCAGAACTCGGATAGCGACTGATTGATTTGTAGGGCTTGTCTCCGTGAGAAATTGCTAACGCTGCATCCAAGTCAACTTCAAGCCAACCTACTCTCTCAGAGACTTCATAGGCAGTAAGCACTGAAGGTGCTATTTCACCAACAAACCCGATGATCTCACCAAGGATTTCTATTTGAGCTGTTCGAGTTGCATGAAGACCAGGAGGACTAACTGCAACTAATTCATAATCTCTAAGCGCAAGTGCGTCTGCAAGAGCAGACCAGACATTAACTGCTGCACTTGCATCTTCTCCTGCTAACACAACACCCAAATGTTCTCGTTCATCTGGGAGAGGTTGTTTTAATATGGGATGTTGATAGATATGACCAAGTTCAAAAAGCTTCAATCCTGTCAAGCGGTGAGACGCGTTATAGGCCAAAGTTTTTAACAATCCAGGTCTCAAGGAAGCTCTCATAACTGACTCTTCAGCCACTAATGGATTTGTGACAGTTATACCATCAACGTTTAATCCGGCTGCTTCTAAATCTCCTGGAGCCAAGAAAGGTACCGGCATCACTTCATCCAACCCTAGACCAACCAAAGTATTCTTCACTATTCGACGATCGGTTTGCCTTTCTGTTAATCCACCAGTAAGTGTAGATAACGGAACAGTCCTAGGAATATTGGAATAACCATAAAGTCGAGCTATCTCTTCAATAACATCAATCTCTTCTGCACTGTCAAAACGAAAGGATGGGATTTCCACATCAAGATCTTCACCAGATTTAGAGGTCTTGAATTCTAAAGATTCAAGGAGTTTTGACACCTGCTTACGAGAAAGACTGGTGCCCAACATGCTGTTCACTCTTTCAATTCGGACCCGAACAGGTGGCTGATGCGGTAGGACTCCTCTGGCATCTAGAGTGCCTGGAGCAATAGTAGATCCGGATGAAGATAATATTTCGGCAAATCTTCTCATTGCTAAATCAGCAATTTCAGGATCAGCCCCTCTCTCAAACCGAGAAGAGGCTTCGCTTCGTAATCCCAGCCTTCGAGCAGTCGCTGAAATAGAAATAGGATCCCACCACGCCATTTCCAATGCCACAGTTTTTGTATCTTGATTTATCTCCGTGGAGGCGCCACCCATCACTCCAGCAATACCGATTACTTGATCATGCTCATCAGCCACTACACCATCAGATACTGCCAAGGGTCGTTCAACTCCATCGAGGGTGATCACTTTTTCTCCCTCTTGAGCCTTTCTTATCCGAAATCCAGAACCATGAACACGGTCCAGGTCATAAGTGTGACTCGGTTGACCTAATTCAAGCATGACATAGTTTGAAGCATCTACAACATTGTTTATTGGCCTCATACCCAGAGCGGTGAGGCGATTTGAGACCCATAGTGGAGAGGGTCCCACTGTGATGTCATCAAGTATTCTGGCAACGAATCTTCCGCAAAGTTCTGTGTCTAAGATTTCAACCTTAAGGCGATTATCTATCGACTCACCTTTCTCTTTTTCTTTTGGACTCGGCAAAGAGAACTTTTTGCCCTGAAGTGCTGCAAGGTCCCGAGCTACTCCAGCAATTGACATAGCATCTGGACGGTTAGGGTTAACCTCTAAATCAAAAAGTACGTCTTCTTCAACCCCTAAGGCTTCTTTAATAGGAGTTCCAACTTTAAAAGAAGAATCAAGCAGCATTATGCCTTCCGAATCTGCTCCTAGTCCTATCTCTGAAGCAGCGCAAAGCATTCCATTTGACCATTCGCCTCGCATCTTCCTTCTTGCGATCTCCATGCCATTATCCATGACCGTTCCAAGCATCGCTAAAGGAACAAGGTCTCCAATCTTCATATTGAAGGCACCACAACAAATTTGTAATGATTCACCATCTCCGTTATCTACATCAACCAGTTGTATACGATCTGCGTCAGGATGAGCGCGCAGTTCAAGGACTTCGGCGACTACTACGCCGTCTAAACCACTACCAATACGAGACATTTCTTCAACTGTTAGACCTAGGCCACTAAGTTGATCAGCAAGTTCTTCGGGAGTTCCTTCTAAGGAGGCGAATTCTTGGAGCCAAGAAAGTAGTACTTTCATCAGAATTGACTCAGAAATCTGTAGTCGTTTCGGAAAAGTTCACGCAAGTCGTCTATTCCGTGTCGCATTAACGCAAGGCGGTCAAGACCAAATCCAAAGGCAAACCCTGACCATTCTTCGGGGTCAAGGCCTCCGGCTTTCAATACGTTTGGGTGAACCATTCCGCAGCCTGCCAATTCAAGCCATGTTCCATCTGGGCGTCTTATATCGAACTCCGCCGAAGGCTCGGTGAATGGGAAGTATGAAGGCCGAAGACGAGTTACGAACTCTTCACCAAAGTAAGCCGAGGTAAAAGTCTCAAGCGTTCCAGCTAGGTCTGCGAATGTTATTCCTCGATCAATGACCAAGGCTTCAATCTGGTGGAAGACCGGCATATGTGTAGCATCAGCAGTGTCAGATCGAAATACCCGTCCAGGCATGATCGAATAAATTGGAGGTTCTTGATTTTCCATGACTCTCATCTGCACTGGAGAGGTATGCGTTCTCAATAAAGTACTCTGTGGTTCA
>CAJXEU010000129.1 GCA_913052525.1 uncultured Actinomycetes bacterium | reverse complement strand
CCCAAACCTGCACGAATCGCTGCCGCTCTGTCTACTAAAGCGTTGTCGTCTGCCACCACTTTAGTTTTCCATCCCTCACTCTCTAGAAGTTCCGCTACTGAATTCAAAGAGTTTCGTAGATCTGAGTAATAGTCTTTTCGTGCATAAGCAGATATTCGAGAATCCCCTTCTGAAGACTCGGGGAGTCGAGGAGCCGGGGTATGCAGTGCTCCAACTACTAGCGACTGAGCTTCCGGAAGGATTCTAGTTGGAGTTGTTGAGCGTTCAGGATTGCGATAAGTAAATTGCATGTCGGCCGCGTATCCAGCTTCTTTTCTCTCTTCGAGCACCTTTTTAGCCTCTGTAAATGGTTCTGCTGTCGTTATACCCACCGCGGACAAGCCAGTTTCGGTTCCCACTTGGATGCAGCGCATGGAAAGCTGCTCTATATCTTGATTTAACTTTTCCACATTCTTATCGTCGCAGAATATAAGACAAGGTCCACCCTTTAGTTGTCTGCTTTTACTTCTAAATGTCGTAAAGGTGGAACGAGCCCATTCTTATTTAGTAGACGCAAAGCTCGTTCTTCTTCCAAATCAATAACTAAAGCTTCACCTGGATCACGATTACAGATAAATGTAACGACGCACTCTTTGCACATATTTGAATCTTTGATGACACATGTGCCGCAATCAATCACTAAATCTTGATTTTCGTTGGCATTGATTAATTGTTCTGTATTTCTCATGTGTCTAATCATGCCAGAGGCATGTGACAGTCAAAAAAACCCTATTTTTTAAGGGAAATTGCTTCCAACTTCTGAAGCGCCTTGCCATTATCAATTGATTCCTGAGCTAGCTTGATCCCTTCAGAGAGGTCTTTTGCTTGCTCTCCTATAACCAGTCCTGCTGCTGCATTAATTACGACCATGTCGCGTTTAGGTCCAGTTTCTTCTCCGGAGAAGATTGCAGAAGCTATTTTTGCATTCTCTTCAGGAGAGCCACCTGTTAGATCAGAAGAAGTTGCTAAAGAAAGACCGTAGTCAAGTGGGTTTAAATCCCACTCATCAATCACGCCGTTTTGTAACTCTAATACCCGTGTTTTTCCGGTCAAACTAATTTCATCTGTTTCTTGATGACCACAAACTACCCAAGTGTGTTCTGATCCGTTAGCTTGAAGAACTTTCACCATCCGGTTCGCTAACTTCAGATCAGTTGCACCCACTATCTGTCTTCGAACGCGCCCGGGGTTAGATAACGGTCCTAACACATTAAATACAGTCGGGATTCCAAGACCTGCTCGAACTGGTCCTGCGAATCTCATTGCGGGATGAAATGTTCTTGCGAAAGCAAAACCTATTTGGTGTTCTCTGATCTGATTTTCTAACTCTCGTGGAGTTAGATCTACGTTTATGCCGAGAATGTCTAAAAGGTCAAATGCTCCTGAAGTTGAAGATGCGCGGCGGTTGCCGTGTTTGCAAACAGTCGCTCCTGCTCCTGCGGCTATGAAACAAGCCATAGTGGAAACATTTAACGCTCCCTCTTGACGTTTCTTTCCTCCCCCAGTTCCAACTATGTCAATAGTTCCTTCGGGTACTTGTAGGGGTTCTGCAACATTCAACATAGCGCGAACCAATCCAGTTGTTTCCTCTACTGTTTCACCTTTTATTTTGATCGCAACTAGGAAGGCTGCTATCTGAACAGGATCTGCTTCTCCTGCTAAAATTTCAGTCAAAATAGCTTCTGTTTCTGCTGCACTAAGTTCTCTACCTTCGCAAAGTCGCGTTAAAAGATCCGGCCATCCTCCATAATTTTCTAGCGTCATGACTTCTCCGACCTACATAAAATTTCAAGATTCTGTTGATTTATGAATTTTATTGAATCGCTTTCTTTCAGGAATTCTAGCCATAAATGCTTAGTCGTTTCATCAAGAAAACTAGGAACTAAGAATACTAATGAATATTCGTTGCAGATTATGAGTAAATCAAGACAGACTGTTAGAGATGGTGAGTCGACAAGGTGACCGCAACACAGTTTGCTGTGTTGAGGAAGGTCGGGGCTCCATAGGACAGGATGCTGGTTAACTGCCAGTCGGGGCAACTCGAAGGAAAGTGCCACAGAGAATAGACCGCCGATGGCTGCAACACCTCGTGTGTGGCAGCACAGGTAAGGGTGAAACGGTGCGGTAAGAGCGCACCAGCAGTTAAGGAGACTTAATTGGCTTGGTAAACCCCATCCGGAGCAAGGCCAAATATGGAGAGGGCGGTCCGTCCGTAGAGACTCCAAGGTGGGCTGCATAGATGGATGGTCACCCAGTCGGATTTCCGTAAGGAACCGAGGGACAGAACCCCGCCTACTGTTGGCTCACCATCACTCATACTTGCGTTATCTTCTCTCTGCTACCCTTCCTATATGACCCCCAAAGAACTAAGAGATGGTAAAGAATTACTTGCATCGTTACCAGAAGATCTTTCGGGAGTTGACTTAACTGATGCAGATTTGGCGGGTATCAGTCTTTCTAATTCTTGGCTAGGTGGTGCCTTGCTCACTGGATCAAACCTTGCTGGGGCACACATGGTTGGAACCGACTTGCGTAACACTGTTTGCCGATCAACTATTTTCAATGATGCTGACTTACACCATGTTAATTTTTGGTCTTCCGACTTATCGGGTGCACAATTTGTTGGTGCTGTTTTAAGTAGAAGTTGGATCGGTAACGCAAATTTGACAGGAACAGATTTTAGATCAGCAGAGTTAGGGGGCGCTTGGTTAACAGGTGCTGACTTGACCGAGGCCCAATTTGGTGGCGCAACTTTAGCTGGAGCATCTTTGTCTAGAACATGTCTACGGGACACAAATTTTACTGGGGTTTTCGCTATGAGTGCAGACTTTCGAAGTTCAATATGTTCTGGAACTTCCTTTCGTGCCGCAAATTTAACTGGTGCTATTTTCAGAGGATCTTCACTAGTCAGTGTAGATTTTTCTTTTGCTGATCTTGGAGGAACGGATCTGTCTGACACCCTTTTTGAAGACGTCGAATTAGAAGGAGTGCGCCATGATGAATCAACCCAGTGGCCAGAGAGTTTTGAACCTCCGCCTTCAAGCGGAGTTACTCATCATGAGTAACTGAACTGGACGTATTTCTTTTAAAACAGTACCTTCGTTAGAACTAGCATCTGCAAATAGGGGGAACCAATGAGTTCTAAAGATTTTCCGTCAACCATTGAAGAGGTAACTCCAGAATGGCTTACTCAGATACTGCATGATTCAGGAGCGCTCTCTGGAGGTCAGATAACAAATTTTGACTCAGAACTTATTGGCCAAGGAGTAGGCATTCTTGGGCTTCTGTATCGAGTTACTCCTAATTATTCAGAAGGCTCTTCAGGTTCTCCTCAAACTCTTGTAGTTAAACTGCCGGTCCAGCATGACCATACACGTCACCTGACTCGAACCTTCATGTTTTACGAAAAGGAAGTCGGGTTCTATCGTGATATTGCCACCAGTAGTCCTTTAGGTACCCCGCAGTGTTTTGCTGCCTTTCATGATGCAGAGAGTGACGATTTTGTTCTTGTTCTTGAAGATTTAACTGGTGGCGAGGTTTATAGCCAAATTGATGGATGCCCCATACCGCAGGCCAAATATGCAGTTAAAGCTATGGCTGATCATCATGCCGCGTTTTGGGATAGTTCTCGCTTCTCGGAAGACTTGGCTTGGGTTCCACGCGGATGGGACCCACCTATGCCTCAGGGTGTGCAACAAGGAGTTGCTGATGCTTGGCCTATTTGCCAAGAAATGTTCGGTGATCGAATTTCAGAGCGAATTAGAAAAGTTTGTGAACGTTTCCCAGAAGTAACTACGGAGCTGATGCAGTATCCCGACGTTGGAACAACTCTTGCTCATGGAGATTTCAGATTAGATAATTTATTTTTTAATGGGCCAGATTTGACCGTTATCGATTGGCAGATATGTATCAGAACTCGTGGGGCATACGATCTTGGTTATTTCCTTAGTCAAAGTCTTACCGTTGAAGATCGGCGGGCTCACGAAAAATCTCTCATTGACCTTTACCAGTCAACACTGGCACTATCAGGGATTGACTACCCCACAGACGAGTTAATGACCGACTATCGGCGTGCAGTCTTATTTTGCCTTTGCTATCCAATTCAGTCTGCTGGAGGTGTCGAATTAGTAAATGAGCGAGCAGTTCAACTTGTTAATGACATGTTTGATCGCGTCAGTATCGCTATTGAAGACCTCGATGCTGACGAATTAATGCCTTAATCGTCGAGATGGCTTACGTCGTTGAACTTTCTCAACGATGGACCTGGTCCGATAGTCATGATTGATGCAGGGGAAACATAACTCCTCCAAGTAATTTCATCTCCCGCATTGAGCGTCCATGCAAGTGCAGCTTTTATTGGTGATACGTGAGTCACAACAATAATCTCTTTGGTTTTTATTTGAGGAGTTAGTTCTTCGCATGCTTCTCGAATTCTTTCCCCAACTTGACGATGCGACTCTCCCCCCGATGGAGCCCAGTCAAGATCTGTTCTCCAGTTCTCCCAAATTTTAGGATTCACCTCACTCATAGGGCATCCATCTAATACTCCGTAATCCATTTCAATCCATCGTTCATCTACTTGGATTGGAAATCCAAAAGC
>CAJXEU010000128.1 GCA_913052525.1 uncultured Actinomycetes bacterium | reverse complement strand
TCCTAACTTTTCAGATTTTCTTAAACGTCCTGCTACAGCATCAACTATTCGCGATAGTTCTTTATTTAATTCAGATTGACCGTAACGATCCTGCGGAAAAGTTTCTTCATGCCCTATGGATTTCAATTTTTGATTCGGAGTAACAACTCTCTCATCTATTCCTCTACATAAGCGCCATAGCTGTGCTCCAGCAGCTTGTCCCAAAGCGTTGGTCAAAGTGGTAACTGGAATTTTTGTCAAATCTCCAACTGTTTTTACTCCGAGTCGAGTTAAGCGTTTTCTGGTTTGTGGCCCTACTCCCCATATTGCGCTAACTGGCAATGGAAATAAAAAATCTTCAGTATTTTCTTCTGTTACCAGACAAATGCCTGATCCAATTTTAGTCTCTTTGCCTAAAATTATTGGTTTAGCCGCATCGCTAGCCAACTTTGCTAGAAATTTATTCGGAGCGATACCGACAGAGCACAACAAATGCTCAGATTTAAAGACTCTTTCTCGAATTTGTTTAGCTAAATCTAAAGGTTCGCCTAATAATCGCTTACTTCCTGATACGTCAAGGAAGGCTTCATCTAAGGACAACGGTTCTACTAAAGGTGTGTAATCCTTAAATATCTGCATCACTCGACGACTCACTTCTTCATACAATGCATAATTCCCTGGTATGGAAATCAAATGAGGGCAAAGGCGTTGTGCTTGGTGAGAAGGCATCGCTGAATGAATGCCATACATTCGAGCCTCATAAGAAGCTGCTGCTACTACTCCCCTTCTTCCAGTCCCGCCTACAACAACAGGTTTACCTCCAAGTTCTGGATTCTGTACGACTTCAACTGCAGCAAAAAAAGCATTCATATCAACATGAAGAATGGAAGGTTCTTTGTTCACTTAATTTTCACACGCCGTATCTTTTGTTCTGAGCCATAGCCTTCAACTTGATAAGAAAAATGTTTAGTTTTCCTCTCCCACGGCTCACTTAACCATTCATTCAACGGTTCATAGATTTGTCTGCCGTTAACTCTCAATAGATGATGAACCAAATACTTCTTAGCGAAAAGACCATGTTCAACAATTTGATCAGGGTCTCTGAAGTCGAGAGATCCTAACCATTTGATACTGAAATAGACCTCAGTGTTGAAATTGAGTTCTTTTCTATCATCAGAGCGATTTCGGTATTTGATCCGATTCGTGTAAAGAAGTTTTGACCATTCATTTACAACTAAACCGGTCTCTTCTTCTACTTCTCGAGTTAAAGCCTCTGTAGACGATTCTCCTCTGTCTACAAGGCCACCCGGTAGGCTCCAATCCACTTTGTCTCCTCGTCGACGATTCGCTACGAGCAGAATCCTTTTAGTTTTGGGGTCTTCCAACACGCCCCAAACACCATGTATTTCTTTAGGTCTACTCATTTATCTATTCTTTCACCTTCTCCCCCTACAGAGGACGGTAGTCTCATAAAATATGAAATCTCCAAATGAGAACCAATTAAGTTCATTGAAATCCGCTGCGCCTTCTCGCTCTGCCCGAATGCTCTCATTTTTGGCAATCCTGATATCAGGTACTTGTGGCGGACTAGTTGGGTATACAGTCACAGCGCTTCAATGCTCGGGAGATTGTGTGACTCTTTCTGGAACTATTGGTCTAGCTGGAGCTGGATTGGCAGCTGGAGGTGTTGGAATAGTTTGCGTCTTGACCTTACGTGCAATGGCGGAATGGAAAACTAAAGAGCACCAAAAGTCAATTAGAGATCGATACCCAATTGAAGAAACTTAAATGAACGAGGCTATAGATCTCCGAGAGCTTGCTTTAGAAGCCGGCCGCTTAGTCTCTTCTGAAATCAAATTACATGCTGGCCAAACGATAGAACGCAATACTAAAAGTTCTCCAACTGACATAGTCACCGACATTGATGCGTGGGCGGAAGAGAAAATTACAGATTTCTTAACTACTAAAAGACCTAAGGACGAAATAGTCGGTGAAGAAGGCACAGCCATCAAAGGAACATCTGGAGTGAAATGGATCATTGACCCTATTGACGGAACAACAAATTTTTTCTACGGACTACCGGGGTACACAGTTTCTATAGGTGTAGCAGTTGACGAGGAAATTATCGCCGGGGTCATTATGAATCCCTTCTCGCAAGAAGAATATGCAGCTGCCCTCAACGAAGGCGCCACTTGTAACGGATCTCCGATAACGGTCAATACACCTCGTGAACTTTCACAATCTTTATTATCTACGGGATTTAGCTACCTTCCAAAGAAAAGAGAAAACCAAGGAAAAGTACTCGTGGAGGTACTTCCCAACGTAAGAGATATACGACGTTCTGGCAGTGCAGCATATGATTTGAGTTGTGTTGCGAGTGGAAAAGTTGATGCATATTTTGAATATGGACTCAACATTTGGGATATAGCCGCTGGTCTCATACTTGTTAAAGAAGCTGGAGGAAAAGTTTCAGACTTAGAAGGAAATTTCCCTTCTGGAGATTTTGTTATCGCCGCTTCTCCTAGCATTCATACCCATCTTCTTAACTTGCTACAGACTTTAAGTGCAGATGAGGTCTAAACTGTCTGATATAACTCATTCCGGGTAAAGGCTATGTCAGTTTCAGAAACTCAAATACTCACTGTTGAAGACGATGAACGGATTAGAACCGCTGTTCGCTTAGCTTTAGAAGAAGAAGGCTGGGGTGTTGATGAAGCATCTACAGGAGAAGAAGCTCTTGTCTCTTTTACCCGTAACCCAACTGATGTTGTATTAATAGACATAATGCTTCCTGGCATAGATGGATTTGAAGTTTGCCGAAGCATAAGAAGAGCCAGTGACGTTCCAATTATTATGGTTACCGCCAGAAATGATACTCACGATGTAGTAGCTGGTTTAGAAGCTGGCGCTGACGACTATCTAACCAAACCCTTTGCCCCTAAAGAACTATCAGCTCGTATCCGCGCCTTGTTACGGCGTGCAAGAACAGGTGATAGCGGAACAAGCCGTATTCAAATTAACGGGCTTGTAGTAATTCCTGAAGAAGGTGTTGTACAAGTCGATGAACGAGAGATACACCTGACTCGTACAGAATTCCGCCTCTTAGTAGAGTTAGCTAGCAACCCAGGTCGAGTTCTAAGCAGAGAAGACCTCCTTCAACGTGTCTGGGATTATGACTATTTTGGCGATGGACGACTAGTAGACGTTCACGTCAGACGACTCCGGACCAAAGTAGAAACAGATCCCGCTAAGCCTCGCTACATAATCACCATGAGAGGCATGGGCTATAAATTGCAGCCTGAATAACGACTATCTGAATGAGTAAGAATTCCACTCCTCAAGCTTTTACTTTCGGTCTACAAGCACGGATTCTTTTCTCTTACGCTGTAGGCGGATTAGCAATTTCACTCCTTCTTGCTGCCGTAACACTTACTTTCGCCCGTCAACAACTCGTTGACGATCGCGAAGCTTCTGCTGCAGCAATAGCTGTAAACAATGCAAGTCGTCTAAGCAACCAGTTGACTCCAGAATCAACTATTGAAGACGTACCCGGAATTGTCGACTCTTTAACTCGAATCGAAGGAGCACAGACCATTGTAAGACTCAACTCAAGTTGGCTTCCCGGTCCAGAAATCGGAGTTGCTGACCTCCCTTATCCTTTAGTTTCTAAAATTTCTGATGGTGCCCCAGGTCAAATGCGTTCCTCAATTGATGAAAGACCATATTTGACAATTGGTATTCCACTAGTTGCATTTGATGCAGACTATTTCGAAGTTGTGGACCTAAGTGACGTTGACAGCACTTTGAATACACTTCAAATAATCGTTGGTGGAGCTGCTGGCTTCACCACTTTTTTAGGAGCCTTGATTGGTTTATGGGCCAGTCGTAGGACTCTTCGTCCTTTGAGAAGAGTTGGAGAAGCAGCAGCAGCAATCGCTGGGGGGAAACTTGATACACGTTTAGACGACCAAAATGATCCTGACCTTGATGTACTCACCGAATCTTTCAATGAAATGGTAGAAGCTCTTGAAGATCGAATTCACCGCGATGCTCGATTCGCTTCTGACGTGAGTCATGAGCTACGAAGCCCACTCACCACTCTTACTTCAAGCGTTGCAGTATTAGAGGCTCGCCGCAATGAATTATCTGAACGATCTCGCACGGCACTAGACCTACTCTCTATAGACCTTGCTCGTTTCAGCAGGCTTGTAGAGGATCTACTAGAAATCTCCAGATTTGACGGAGGTGTTGCCGCTCTTGAAAACTCTTCAATAAAAATTCATTCACTTGTCGCAGCAGCTTTACGTGCACATCATCTTGATTCATCTATCCTCTACGAACCAACACCTGTTTCTGATTTGCATGTAAACGGAGACAAACGACGTTTAGGACGAGTCTTCTCAAATCTTTTGATAAATGGCATACATTATGGGGGTGGCATTACTTCTGTATCTATTTCCGAAGAAGACCAATCAGTCCAAATCGCTATAGAAGATGAAGGACCCGGAATTCCCACAACTGAGCGTTTGAAAATTTTTGATCGTTTTTCACGTGGTGCTTCCGCAGGTCAGCGCGGCGATGATACTGGCAGTGGACTCGGACTTAGTATGGTTCGTGAAGACGTGCGTTTACATGGCGGTCAAGTTTGGGTTGAAGATCGAAGCGATGGAAAATCGGGCGCTCGTTTTGTTGTTGAATTACCAATGACAAACGAGGG
>CAJXEU010000127.1 GCA_913052525.1 uncultured Actinomycetes bacterium | reverse complement strand
ACTTTCTTTACGAGAAGCACTCCAATTAGGTCATAACTACATCGGCACAGAACACATCTTGTTAGGACTTATTAGAGAAGGTGAAGGAGTAGCTGCTCAAGTATTAGTGAAATTAGGAGCAGAACTTTCACGTGTCCGTCAACAAGTTATTCAACTACTGTCTGGATACTCAGGAGGAGCAACTGGCACTTCATCTGGTTCAAGAGATAAAGCAGGCGCTACTTCAGGAGGCAGAGGAAGCGATTCTTCTGCTGGATCGCTCGTTCTTGACCAGTTCGGGCGAAACTTGACTCAACTCGCACGAGAGAAACAACTCGACCCCGTAATTGGAAGATCAAGAGAATCCGAACGAGTAATGCAAGTGCTATCAAGACGTACAAAGAACAACCCTGTCTTAATTGGTGAGCCAGGCGTCGGAAAAACAGCGATCGTAGAAGGACTTGCACAGATGATCGCAAACGATGAAGTTCCTGAAACAATTCAGAATAAACAGCTTTACACCCTAGATCTAGGGGCGCTGGTAGCGGGAAGTCGCTATCGAGGAGATTTTGAAGAACGACTAAAAAAGGTTCTTAAAGAAATCAATACCCGAGGAGACATCATCTTGTTCATTGATGAGATTCACACCCTTGTAGGAGCTGGAGCCGCTGAAGGAGCAATTGATGCTGCCTCAATTTTAAAACCAATGCTCGCACGAGGCGAATTGCAAACTATCGGAGCTACAACAATCGAAGAATATCGCAAACACTTTGAGAAAGACGCAGCTTTAGAACGCAGATTCCAGCCAGTGAGAGTAGACGAACCTTCAGTTGCCCACACAATAGAAATATTAAAAGGACTAAGAGAACGGTACGAACAACATCACCGTGTGACCATCACAGACCAGGCCTTAGTAGCGGCAGCAAATCTTGCAGATAGATATATCTCCGACCGTCATTTACCTGACAAAGCGATTGACCTCATCGACGAGGCTGGATCCCGAATGAGAATTAAACGTATGGCCACACCAGATGATCTTCGAGAGTTAGAAACCTCACTTATTGAAGTTACTCAACAGAAAAAAGCTGCAGTTGAGGCTCAAGATTTCGAAAAAGCAGGCCATCTCCGTGACAGAGAAAAAGAACTCTTAACCGAAAAAGAGACACGTGAAGGAGAGATTAAAGGCAGCGGAGTAGATCTGTTTGACGAAGTAGACGAGGAAGGAATAGCCGAAGTTCTCTCAATTTGGACAGGCATTCCGGTTTACAAACTCACGGAAGAAGAAACTCAAAAATTACTACGGATGGAAGACGAACTCCACAAAAGAGTAATTGGGCAAGAAGATGCCATCAGAGTAGTTAGTCAAGCAATCAGACGCACACGAGCTGGCCTAAAAGATCCTAAACGCCCATCAGGGTCTTTCATCTTTCTCGGACCATCAGGCGTCGGAAAAACAGAGTTATCAAAAACATTGGCTGAGTTTTTATTTGGTGACGAAGAAGCACTTATTTCTCTAGATATGTCTGAGTACATGGAAAAACATACAGTAAGTAGGCTTGTAGGTTCTCCTCCCGGATACGTGGGTTATGACGAAGGCGGTCAGTTAACTGAAGCTGTTCGCCGCCGCCCTTTCTCAGTCGTACTATTTGATGAAGTTGAAAAAGCTCATCCTGATGTCTTCAATACACTGCTTCAAATCCTTGAAGAAGGGCGACTTACGGATGCTCAAGGGCGGTCAGTAGATTTCCGTAACACGGTGTTGATTATGACTTCAAATTTAGGAACTGGAGATATAAGAAAAGCAAATCTTGGTTTTACAAAAAACGATGAAGCTGTGAGCTATGAACGTATGAAAGCCAAAATTCAAGATGCGTTAAAGGATCATTTCCGGCCAGAGTTTTTAAACCGAATTGATGACACTATTGTCTTTCATGAACTTAGCGTGGAAGAAGTTACACGCATTGTTGATCTAATGATTCGTAGAGTTGCCAAACAATTATCTGGCCAAGGCTTAGGGCTTGAATTGACCGATGTGGCTAAAACCTATTTAGCAACACAAGGATATGATCCGACACTCGGGGCAAGACCATTACGAAGAGCTATTCAAAGAATGGTTGAAGATCCGCTATCCGAACGTCTCTTACACAAAGAATTCCGCGCCGGAGAGATAGTAATTGTTGATGTGGAAGAAGACGAAGAAGTATCGGGAGAACAAAAAATTGCTTTCCGCGCAATAGAGGGATTTGAACCTCCAACAGTGGAGATGGTGACAGAAGGCGTGGAATAATCCACTAACCCTTCTTTTAAGTCAGTCTTAAATGGTGGCAACACAAGGACTGTTTTGTCGCCTAGCGTAAGTAAATATGAAACGTTTAGTGTCAGCATCACTATCACTAATATTTCTCCTCGGCTTACTGTCTGCTTGTCGAGTAGAAACTACTGTCGTTATTGATGTAGACCCCGATGGTTCAGGGGAAGTAGAAGTCATAGTTGCTTTAGATGAAGAAGCAGTTACAGCCGCCGAAACAGCTGGTCCTCTAGAAGAACAACTACGTATTGATGACCTACTAGAAGCTGGCTGGGAGACAACTGGTCCTGAACTATCAGCCAGCGATGGGTTAACCCGAATTACAGTCACAAAATCTTTTTCAGTGCCGGAACGCCTCCCCGGAGTACTAAACGATATTGCGGGACCAGAAGTGTTCACGAATGTTTCTCTTACACGACAAAGATCGTTTGCAAGAACATCTTGGGATTTAACAGGACAAATGGATCTATCCTCTGGATTAGCACTTTTTAGCGACCCTGATTTAGAAGCGGCATTATCTGGACTCGTGTTAGGGAGAACAGAGGATGAAATTAGAGAATTCGCTGGCTGTGTCACCTCAGAATGTGAACCTGCCAACATGTTTCTTTTTACCCTTGAAGTCCCACTACGCGATGGCGGCAAAGGAAACGGAACTATTGAAAATAATGTTGCTTCTTGGAACTTAGTATTAGGAGAAACACAAAACGGTTCATTTGAACTGCATTGGACAGTAGAAGACCAAGCTCCAAGATTATGGAGAATAGGAGCGATAATTGCAGCCGTTTTATTTGTTTTAGTCTTAGGACTTCAAATAGTTAGACGCTTTCAAGGACCTCAAACTGGCCCCTCTCTCCCAAAACCTAAAAAATTAGTGCGGCGTCCTAAAGAAATCATTGAAGAATCTTCGAACGAAAACCCAGAAAACACTTCACGTAGCCTTGAACTACTTGTTTTGGGCGGTGTGGGTGTCATCTGGGAAGGAGGCAACAATCCTGAAGGACTATTGGTCACTTACGTTCACGACAAAGGCGGTGTTGCAGACACACAGGAGATCGCTGATCGTTACCGAGCCGCCAGTTTAGGTCACGTATCACAAGAAGATTTCTGGTCTTCACTTGGAGTCAATGAGTTAGTGTCAGACATTGAAGAGGAATATTTAGATCGCGTAACTATCCGGACAGATGTACTTCCTTTCTTAGACCGTATGAAAGAACGCGAATTTGAAGTGGCCTGCCTTACTAACGCTGTGCTTCCATGGGCAGTGCAACTACGACAACGTTTCGGCCTCGATGAATTCATATCTCATTGGGTAATAAGTGGCGAAGTAGGAGCACGGAAACCCAGTCAAGCCATGTTTGAAGCACTACGCCGAACTTCCGGAGTGTCTTTTACAAATATGCTCCTAATCGACTCAGAGGTCTCAACTCTTGAAGCAGCCAAAGGTTTGGGCATCTCCACCGTCCTTCTAAAAGGATCTGCTCTAATTCCCGAAGGATTTCCACATCCAGTGATCAATAGTTTCGCTGAACTTTTTAGACCGAGCGACTCTCAACCAGATTCAGAGGTCAAACCAGAAACAACAAATCCTGATAGCGAGTAATTTTTCTTCATCTCCTATTAGCGAATCAGTGCTAGGTGCGCAATAATTTGATATGGAAATAAATCTTCCCTCTGGAACTAAAGCTGAAGTCATACACCCATCAAATAGTGAATCTGAAAGAGGCATGGTAGTTATTCCCGATGTCATGGGTTTAAGACCTTTGTTTGTTGATTTAGCTAGAGAACTTGCTGACAAAAATCACTGGTCAGTGTGTGTATTTGATCTTTATCCTGGTCAAGAAGATCTTGAAGTGGGAGAAAGACTAGCGACAGCTGGGTTGTTGAAGGACGAGGATGTATTAGGGGATGCAGTTGCCGCCGCAGAAGCAACCAACTGTGATCCAGTAGGGATTCTTGGTTTCTGTATGGGAGGCATGTATGCACTAAAAGCTGCATCTACTCAAAAATTTGACCGGCATTGTTCCTTTTATGGAATGATTCAAGTCCCTGATCAGTGGCAAGGATCTGGTCAAGGAGAACCTTTAGAGTTACTGGAGTCGGGGAACCCAGCGTCAATTTTAGCAATTATTGGCAGCCTTGATGATTGGACACCACCACATCATGTTGAATCTCTTGCTAAGACAGGAGTAAAGGTCGTTTGCTATGAAGAGGCGAATCATGGGTTCGTACATGACGTAACACGTCCTGCACATCGTCCAATTGAGGCAGCTGACGCTTGGCGCCAAGCAACACAATGGTTCCAATTGGAGGCGTGATCGGCTTTCAATGAAAATAGTCACCTCTTCCTGCCACTGTGGTTCTATCCAACTTGAATTGAAGTTGCCTAACGGATTTGAAAATCTGAGAAGGTGCGACTGCAGTATTTGTAAGA
>CAJXEU010000126.1 GCA_913052525.1 uncultured Actinomycetes bacterium | reverse complement strand
ATGTCCGCAAAGAAAATGATCAACTTGTAGTTGAACTAGGTAGCGACCATTCTTTACACCGGTCAATACGCGTAGTTGATTATTTGGTAGTAGATCATGGAACTCTTCCCAACGCAGACCTTTACTTCAGCCTTAAGTCCCTTTCTTGTAATCAAGGCGAAGTTGACCACACCGCTCTACTTGACGGCCAGCCACAGCCATGCTTTGAAAAAGAACAGGACTCTTTTGCTTTGTACCGGATAGGAGACGCGGTGGCGAATCGAAATATCCATGCCGCCATTTATGACGCTCTTCGTCTCATGAAAGACATTTAGGAAGAACTTTTAGAGGCCACCCATTCACTGCGAACCTTGCCGCCTTGGATTTCTTGTCGTCGTTGAGCAACAAAAGCATCTAACTCTTCAGCTGTGGCTTCATCTAATGCTGGAGGTTCATAATTGTTGAGCATTTCTTTCCAAACAAAGTTCGCTCGTTGACCAGCATCTGTGCTTCCTTCATCTTTCCATTTTTCGTAACTATCAGTATGGAAAATTCTTGGCTGAAAAAAAGCGTCTTTGTAATGTCTCATAGTGTGGGCCGTTCCCAGAAAATGATTACCTGGCCCCGCTTCTTCGTAGGCATCCCAAGCAAATTCTTCTTCAGAAAGGTCAAGACCTTTTGAGAATTTTGTTAACGCTCCGAGAGTTTCTACATCAAGAATGAATTTTTCATATCCAGACGTTAGGCCGCCTTCTTGCCATCCAGCGGCATGAAGAATGAAGTTTGTGCAAGCTTGAACTGTAGGCCAAACAGTTCCAGCAGATTCATACCCAGCTTGACCATCTGGCACACGTGACGCGGTGTAGTTACCTCCCGAACGGAAAGGAAGACCGTAGTAACGAGCCATCTGGGCGCAAGCGTAAAGAGCCAAATTGCTTTCTGGGCTACCAAAAGCAGGAGCTCCAGTTTTCATATCCACATTTGGCAAAAACGGTCCCTGTATGCAAGGAGTTCCGGGGTTAAGCATCTGAACGTATGCGATAGCAAAAAGTGATTCAGCATTTTGTTGAGCTATAGAAGCAGCGATAGTACTTGGAGACATCGCACCAACGATGATGAACGGAGCCAAGATCATTGCTTGCTTAGCTTCTGCATAAACTTCCAGAGCGCTGAGCATGCGTTCATCCATACGCATGGGAGAAGAAATACTCACGATAGAAAGTGCTGCAGGATTTTCTCTAATAGCTTCAGCACCGAAAATGATTTCACTCATAGTCACGGTGTCGCGCGCATTATCAGGATGTATAACGTTCCCCATGTAGGCCTTATCATTCAACGTGATGTGGGTAAGCAGCATGTCGAGATGTCGTTCACCTAAATCGACATCGTTTGGTTCAACAAGAACACCACCAGCATGATGCAGTTCAGGAGTCATGTATGTGAGTTTTGCAAAATTTTTGAAGTCCTCTAACGTTGCTGGGCGGCGCCCTTGATCAAGATCAAAAGCAAATGCGGGCCCATAAACTGGGGCAAAAATTACTTGATTCCCTCCGACAGTCAGATTGTTTAGAGGGTTGCGGGCTAACTGGGTGAAAGTGCTCGGAGCTTGATTAACGAAATGCATGAGCGTGTCTTCATCAATCCACGCCATTTCCCCTTCTACTTTCACGCCGTTTGCTTTCAAATTTTCAAGAGCAGGTGGGTGATCTATGAGAAGCATCCCCGTTTCACTAAGGAGTCGCATTGATGCTTTATGAATAGTTTCAATATCTTCGCTCTTTAGGATTTCAACAGGGTTCAAGTCATAAGTCAGGGGTTTCACACCTTCAAAAGATAAGACAGGCTCGCCTCGTCGCCGTCTAGTGGAACGACGCTTACGTGTTGAAGATTCAATTGTTTCAGAGCTTTTTTCATGTTCCATTTAGTTACTTTCAGAACGCTTGGTTTTTATGGTTACTGAGTTTTTTAAAGAGTCAATTTCTACTATGTCTCCATCTTCAATGTTTGTCATAGCTTTCGCAACACCTATAACAGCTGGGATTTCAAGTTCACGTGACAGTACTGCGGCATGAGACATTGCGCCACCTTCAGCGGTGATTAGTCCGCCAACAAGTGTTAACACTAAGTTGTAGGCAGGTGAAGTGGCTCGAGTTACAAGAATTTCTCCCGGTTGTAAACGACTCATAGCTTCTTCAGCGTTTTCTGCGACTCGAGCTATACCAGTTGTTGTTTTCTCTCCGATACCTATTCCCATTAAATGTTTATTTGATTCAGTTTCTTGAGTCCCATCCATGCCGAGTTCGTTAATGACAACTTGAACCATGGTTACTGTGGTTGCAAGCGGTGCTGGAAGAGCGTCAGTTGGGGGAGGGGTTTCAGGAGGTCCAAGTGTTAGCGGCGGGTCAAGAAGTTTTTGTTGAATTCGATTTTTTTCTCTTTCGCTGATTTCTTCGGAAGTGGGACCCATATCAGTAGTTAGAAGGTTTGTTATTTCTGTGGCGGTTAAACAAAAAATATGAGACTCTTCTAGTAGTTGAGCGGAAGACTTGAGACGTTTACTAATTTCAAGCATTGTTAAACGTAAAAGACCACAAGGCCATTCGGAGGTTATTGGCCCGTTATCGTCACGTAAATCCATAGCTTCTCTAGCATCATGAAGGATTTCATCGAAACGTAAACGTTCATCTATGGGAACTCGTTCACGAAGTTGAGCAGCTATTTTTAGAGGCTTGTTTGAGTTAGAGGTTGAGTCAGTAGCAGCAAGAATGGTTGCAAGCAAGATCTCGGGAGACTCTTTTAAGGTTGGGGTGTCTAGGTCATATCCGGCATAGAGAACAGATCCGCGATTTTTTAGGTAGGAGTCAAGTTCAGCAGAAGCAGCAGGGGATTCTTTTATATCTTCGAGAGTTTCGGGGGTCACGCCGTCTTTTTCTAGGAGAGTTTTTATTTTAAATAACGATTCAAGTGGCGCTTTCGTGGAAGGTGATGCGCCGACTAAAGCTTCAAGAACTTCTGGACCTTCAAGTCCCCATCTCTTGCTTTCTACTAAGAGCATTCCAAGTGGACCTAAATCGTAGCCATGGAGTCGAAAATGTTCTTTCATCGAAGAGCGTAGGTGGGTGAGGACAGAATTGAAATGGTCTCCTAAACCCTCATTATCTAAAAGGGAAAGGTCAATATCTTGGAAATCAAGATTCACCGAAGCAAGCCGAGGTCGAATTTCTTGATGCCATTCTTGGATAACTGCTCGAGCAGGAGAGGTAGTTAGCGTTATTTCAGCTGCTTTAGTGCGTCTCCGGAACTCAGGATGTATTCGTGTAAGAATTTTAAGGAGAAAAGTTGGTGGAGGTTTAGAGGAGGGGCGATCTGCTAAGACGAGAGGCCTCAGGCGCGTGTACATAAAGCCGTTCACGAAAGCTACAGACATAGTTTCCGCAGGGATGCCGTGAAGAGGCCATTGTTCTCTAAAAGCGTTCTCTATTGATTGCTGTAATAAAGATTGCATGATTGGTGTAGTTCCACCAGGGAAATGTGACCGATCAAGATTCCACTGTCCTGGTCCTGGAATCTCAAAATCAACATCCATGTTCATAACCTAGAGCACATAAATAGTGAAGACGAGTCCGAGTTAAGTAGATCTCTTCGATTATGCAGAAATCGTTTGTTGTGCTTTTCGTGTAGCGAACAAAGCGATTAAATAGGCGCCAGCCACAATAAACAACAAAGACCGGTAACCCATCAATAGAGCCATGTACTCTAAAAGTCCTCCAACTACCGCGCCTAATAAATTAGCTCCAAAAGCGGTAGTTGATTCCTTTTCGTCTCGGAACCGGTCAGCGAATATAAGGTTTGCTACGAAAACCGGAAGGAAAGCAATGCCGCCACCTACAAATAGACGGAGAGTAGGACCAAGCGAAAGGAGCCAAGACGCAGGCACCAACCAATTCAAAACCAGAGATAAACCTAGAAAGCCATAAAGTAGAATTGGCCGCTTAAATTTCACCCGGCGACTGACTTCAACTGCAGCAAGAACAGACCCAAGAAGACTTACAAAAACTAAAGCGTTAACAAACCACGTTGTGCCAAATAGTAAAGCAAATTGAACAACATTTTTTGTTTCCAAAAGAAGGAAAGCCAACCCCATAAAGAAAACATCGGTTTGACGGCCAATACCCTTCAAAGGTCCAGCCACCATTCGAACAGCAACGGCGGACAATGCCAATATCAGGCCAATGGTTAATAGATAAAAACTAGGAATGTGAGCCGTCCGAAGATACGGGAAAGGATGATCATCAGAAACTGGGTCAGGAACATCGGAAGAAGCAACCCAAAGAGCCCCTTGAGGTTCACCGGCAGAACAATCAATCGCAGAAGCGTTATCTGTAGCTACCAAAATTGAAAAGTGGTCTGCATCTTCAAAATCAACTACGCAAGGCGGTTCATTAAATTCTTGATCAAGAGTGGAGGCATATCGATCCACTAGCCATCTTTCACGCATGAAGTTATACATTCCGAACACCCCACCAGGGCGGAGATGTTCGTTATAAGAAGAGAGGGCTTCTTCAGTGAAAAGATAACTTTCAAGACGAACCGATCCTTGCCCTAAGACAACAGTTAGCGAATCAGGTAAGGCAAGAAGGATCATGTCCCATTGACGATCAGTGCGTTCCAGAAAAGCTCGGCCGTCATTAATGTGAGAGAAGACTCTGGGATCGGCATATGGATCGTCAGGATGATTTTTGCTAGCGATCTCATGAATTAAGGGATCT
>CAJXEU010000125.1 GCA_913052525.1 uncultured Actinomycetes bacterium | reverse complement strand
TTTTTATCTCCTGACTTGTCTGTCATTTCAAACCCCTAACGAATGGCCTAGCTAAAGACCCTGGTGGTCTGACCTTATGGGCAAAAGCCGCCATCGCAACGATTGTGACCAAGAAAGGGAGAGAGCTCATTAGTTCATTATTCAACTCGTACCCTAAGCCTGGAAGAGTCAACCGAAAAGACAGTACGGATCCAAAAAGTAAACAACCAAAAATCGTTCCTCTAAGAGTCCATCCACCGAAGATAACTGCAACAAGTGCGATAAATCCACGACCCGCAACTATTCCGTCATCGAATCTTCCAACTTGACCCAAAAGGAGGTATGCACCACCCATTCCGGAACATATTCCCGCAAAATAAATCGATTCTCTCCGCCTTTTATTTACATCAATACCACTGACGTCCGCTGCCTGAGGATTCTCACCGACTGCTCTGACTTCTAAACCCCAGCGAGTCCTGTATACCAACCACCATGCAAAAGGGACGAGCAAATACAGAAGCAAAAATGGCCAAGCTTGTCCGAATAAAGCCTTGCCAATAAGAGGAATGTCGCTTAATAAAGGGATTTCTAACTTCGACGCTACACGTGACGAAGGTTTCCATTGGGCATAAAGGAAACTTGTTATTCCTAAAAACAAGATATTCAAAGTAAGTCCCACTACAAACTGGTCAGCGGTTAAACGATGACTCATTTGTGCCTGTACAAATGAGACAATCAAACCCGCTCCCATTCCAAGTAAAATCCCGACCACCACGTTCCCTGTCCAGTCATAGCCCATTGCGCCTGCAAATGCTCCTGCAAGAATCATTGCTTCAACAGAAATATTTAAAGTGCCGGATCTCTCTGCAACCCACTCACCCACTGCAGCAAAAACCAGTACAGCTGCAAAACGTGTCGCTGCCGTGTAAGCAGACTCCGTAGACATGACATCCCAAATAGCTTCCAAAAAGCCCATATCTATGTTCTACTCTCTACTTGGGCTAGTTTTCTTCGCCGATCTCTTATAAATAAGACAGCGGGTGGGACTAGAAGAGCCAAAACTAGAAGCCCTTGAACGACATCTGTAACCCTTCGTTCAACTCCAGTGGCAGCTAGAAAACTTGATCCTGTTCTCAAACCTGCAAAAATAAGTGCTACAGGAATAACTGCTAGCACTTTTTCACGCGCAACCAAGGCAACCAAAAGACCGGTCCAACCCAAATTTACGGTAAATCCTGGAACCAGTCGAAATTTTGCAAAGTCTCCACTGGCAAGCATTAACGCGCCGGCAAGACCTGCAAAACCACCCGATGCGCACATAGCCGCGAAGCCTTGTCTCACCTCACTAATCCCAAATCTTCTGCCAACTTTTTGATTTTGTCCCACCACATCAAGCCTGAATCCGACAATGGTTTGTGACAAAAGCCAAAAGGTGAGGGCAATCAAAAGCAAGGAAATGATGACACTAATTGAAAAATTATTTCCAAAAATATCTATTCTTGGAAGTCGAGAATCTGGGTCAAGTTGTTGGCTAACTTGTGTTCGATTTCCTACCGCAGCATCTGGATCCAGCAAAAGCCAAGTATTTTTCAATCCATAGCCAATAAAATTTGCTGACACTGTTACCAATAGAAGAGTGGTTAAAACCTCGGGAACATTACGCCAATACCTTAAAGCTCCTGCTAAACCCGACCAAAAAGCTCCACCGACAAAACCCGAAATAATAACAATAAAAATAACTAAAGGTCCAGGACCAGGAACATGAGCACCTATATAAGCTGCAAATGCTGCCCCCACAAGCATCTGCCCTTCTTGACCAATGTTTATCAATCCGACTTTGGTGCTTATTATCGTTCCAACTGCAACCATCGCCATCGGCACTGCTGAACCAAGAGTTCTGCCCCATCTTCCTGGTTTTCTAAAACTGCCATCTAAAAGTGCATTCCAAACGTCAGACCAGTTTGCTCCTACAGCCTCAACAATTAATGCTGACAAGACAAGTGCAACTAAAGCGCTAAAAGTATACAGGAGGAATATCTCACCCTTTCTCTTAGCTGAAGAGGATGGACTCAGCTTTAAAGACAATTTTTAAACCTCTCCCCTGCCCATTAACAAACCCAAGCTTTCTCGATTGACTTCTTCCCGATTCATTGAAGCCGCCAATTTGCCTCTGAAGATAACTCCAATACGATCAGCGAGTGAGAAGATTTCGTCTAGCTCACTGGATATCAACAAAACTCCCACTCCAGATTTTGCTAATTCTTGCAACTGTCCTGTCATATACTCAATCGCACCTACATCTAATCCTCTAGTGGGTTGTGAGGCAATCAAAACTACAGGTTTGTCACTTGTTTCTCTTGCGAGTACCACTCTTTGTTGATTACCGCCAGACAGGGACCAAAGAGGGGCCTCCGGTCCCGTGCAGTTTATTTCAAATTTCTCAATTAGCTCTCTAGCCCTTTTATCTCTTCTTGACTTGTTTAATAAGCCATGCTTGTAACCTTCTTCTAAATTAGAAAAAAGTAAATTTTCTGCTACTGACATTCCTAATACCACTCCTGAGTCATGCCTATCTTCAGGTATAACTGCAACACCATTTCCAGCTAAGCGCCCAAAATTGTTGTGAGAGACTTCTTTTGCTTGGAGGAAAACGCTTCCCGATGAAACTGTCCTCAAGCCTGATAAAACTTCAACTAATGCACTTTGACCATTTCCTTCTACACCTGCAAGGCCAAATATTTCCCCAGCCTTTATCCCTAGACTGAAACCATCTAGTTCTCCGACGCCTGAGCTTGACGATGTAACAACATTGCTTAGCTCTAGAACAAATTTCTTTTCGCTATCTTCAACATTTTCTCCGGAAGGATCTGAAGAAACTTTCGACGAATCTTTTATTGACTGTTTTACTTCCTTAAAACCAACGTCGACATCACGTCCGACCATTCCGCGAGCCAATGAGTGAGCGTCTGTGTCTTTTGTCCAACACCTTTCTATTACGGTCCCATTGCGCATAATGGTTATCCGATCAGTAGCTTGCAGAACTTCTGATAATCTATGACTGACTAAAGCCACAGCACGATTCTCTTCCTCTACAACCCTTCTTAAAGAAGCAAACAACTGCTCTGACTCTTCCGGAGTCAGTACCGAGGTGGGCTCATCAAGGATCAGAACACTCGGATCTTTACGCAAACACTTGAGAAGTTCAACTCGTTGCCGCATACCGACCGGTAAATCCTCTACACGGTCATCTGGATTTACATCAAGTCCATACTGTAAGCTCAAATCTGCAACTCGTTCTCGAGTTTTGTTTCTATCAAGCTTACTGTTGTCACCCAGTGCGACATTTTCCCAGACAGTAAGAGCTTCTACGAGACTGAAATGCTGATGAACCATCCCTATACCCAATTCAGAGGCATCTAGTGGATCACGTATCGTTACCGGTTTGCCGTCAACTTTTATTCCACCCCCATCAGGCAGTACCAGTCCGATGAGCATTTTCATTAAAGTCGATTTACCAGCTCCGTTTTCTCCCAGAATTCCATGTATCTCACCCCGAAAGAGTTCAATATCTACTTCGTCACAAGCCTTAACGTAACCATATGTTTTAGAAAGTTTTTCTGCTGTTATAGCCGACGGGGGCTCCGTATAAACGGAGCCCCCGTCGATTGAACTAGTTGATAGCTCATTCAAGAATCAGCCACCTCCGTAAGCTTGACCTTTGATTGCGCCAAAGTCACCTGCATACATGCCAGATGCGACATCTGCATACATGCTATCCATTGCCGCCTGCTGAGAATCTGTTGCATTACAGATCACCGCTCCTGGCTCTGGATCAATACCAACCTTGAATACCTTTGTCTGTCCTTCTTCAACTGCACCACTAAATATAAGTGGGAAAATAGCAGCCACATAGTCACCGCCGTCAAATCTGACAGCAACATCCCATGTAAGGTCACCTGAGCGAGTGCAAACATCTGAAGCACCAGCACTTAATACTGGTACACCACTTTCGTTTGAAAGTTGCACGACAGCTTCATGCGCCCCGCCGAGATAAGGCAAAACTACTCCAGCTCCATCAGCTACAACATTGTTGAAAGCTTCTGAAGCATTTGGAACATTGTCGAAGTCATATGGATAATCTCCAGTAGGCACATAAGTGACTGAATTGTCTGCGCTTACAGCTTTTATTCCCATTTCGAAAGACAGTAGGAACTCGTTTTCAAAGTTCAAATCGCAACAGCCAATCATTGCCGCTGTTGAACTATCCGTATCTTCCAAAAGTAATCCAGCTGCATATCCCGCAGTGAATCCAACTTCAGCTCCATCATCGAGACTTTGAGCTAAACCAGGCATTTCTGGGAAGCCAGCACCACAGTTGCAATACCAGAATATATCTGGGTACTCCTCAGTTAAATCTGTTAGAGGTTCAGCAATCTCACTAGCACCAACAATAATTATATCGACGCCTTGATCCGCGAGATTTGTTAGTTCGATAGCAGAATCTGCAGGTTTGATCTCATCAATAACTATTGGTGAATTGAAGCCATTTTCTTCAGAAAGAAGTATGGCCGCATCCACAACTGCCTGATAGTAAGCACCGTCATCTGCAGGCCCTGCTGCAGCTACACCAATTGTTATACTTCCATCGCCATTTGCGTCAAAAGCATCAAAATCAGTAGCACTGCTTCCGCCTGATGCTGCTGCGATTGCTCCTGCAGTTGCGGATCCACCTGGTGCGTATGTGAATACAACATTGTTTTTACCAGCTGCGATATCGCTGCTGT
>CAJXEU010000124.1 GCA_913052525.1 uncultured Actinomycetes bacterium | reverse complement strand
TAAAGCACATCCAAGTTGACCGTTGTCACCAAGAAGGCCGTTATAAACAATGAGTTCTTCTCGGATGGAAGATTCGCGAACTATTTTCTCCGCACGCGTTATTTCTTGAATCTGATACTTGATGGTGTCATGGTTTTCAAAAAGAAAAGTCAAATATTGACCCAGGTGGATTCGTCTAACAGCCTTGACCTTCATTATTTCATGACGCATCTCGTCACGTATTTCCGAATAGGTCTGGTAATCAATTATTTCTTCTCGCTTGATGTGATGAGGTGCCGAGTTCATCTTCAATCCTTTGCATTTTCTAAGAGAGTGGGGAATCCATCAGGTTCATAAGCTCTTGCCAAAATAGTCATCGGGTGCAAAGGCTGGTTACCGGCATGCTGAGCAAATTGAAGAGCCGCTAAGGGGCAGTCTGTGGCCCAAACAGTAGCTTCTTGAGAAGACATTCCATCAAAAGCTTTCTTACCCACACGAACTGAAACCTCAAACCCTTCTGACTTCATAGCAAAAGTCCCGTCGTGACCGCAACATTCCATTGTTGTAGTTGGTTTAACCCCAGGAATTTTACGAAGAAGATCTCTACCCTTAAAACCGACAGATTGAGATCGAAGATGGCATGGAGAATGATAATTCACAGTCTCTGGAGTTGACTTGAAGTCAGTGTTGAATCGTTTTTCTGAACGTATAGACCATAAAAACTCACTTGGATCAGTTATTGCTAGGGCAAGAGTTTTTGCGTCTTCACGGTCAGAAACCGCTACGAGTTCTGGATATTCCTGTCGTAACATCATTGAACAAGTTGGGTTTATTGCGACAACTTTTTTTCCAGCTCGCACGTGGGGTAGTAGTCGGTTCAAGTTTTTTCGAGCTTTTTCTCTGAAGGTCTCTAAATCTCCTGACTCCCAAGCAGGCATACCACAACACTCAAGCCCTTTGTCGCAAGTAACGTCAATCCCATTTTTTTCAAACACGAAAACAGTGTCATGTCCCACTTCTGGTTCATTATGCTCTACATAACAGGTAGGGAAAATCACTACCTCACCATCTTCAACTGAGCGGATAAGACCACGTTTTTGAGCCCATTGAGTAAACGTTCTTTTAGAAAACTTTGGAAGATCTTTCTTAGGGTGAATGCCAAGAACCTTGTCTAAAAAAAAGCGATGTATCTGACTACGCGAGTTGAGAGAATTCACTAGCCCACTTGCCAGTCGAGAAAAATGCGCAACACGGTCTGGATCTCCAAGAACACGATCCCTCAAACTTGAACCTTGAATTCTGTGTCTTTGAGCCTTATAGCGATGCACAAGTTTTGGAAAATCAAGTTGAAATTCATGGTTTTCTCTAACCGTGTAGGGGCATTGCACTTCGCAAAGTTTGCACTGGAAACACTCATCCATCACTTGAGCAGTTTCTTTATCACTAATTTTCCGTACATCTCCATCATGGAGATCATCAATAAAGGAAAAAAGAGAAGGGAAACTATCGCAATATTTGAAACACATTCGGCAGCCATGACAAACTTCGAAAGTTCTCTCAATCTCAGCGTTTAAAGCTGAAGCATCCCAGTAGAGATCATCTTCCGGGTCATAAGTAAGCCCTGAAGATGGATGGTAAGAAATATTTTTAGTCATAACTCAACAGGTGCGCATAAACAGACCATTAATGGAAACTGGGCCCAGTCATAAAAATTAGGTACTAAAGAATTATTAGTTGACTTCATCCAGTAAAGATTGAAAGCGTCCTGCATGAGCTTTTTCTGCTTTAGCAAGAGTTTCAAACCAGTCTGCTATTTCTTGAAAACCTTCGTCACGCGCTGTACTCGCCATGCCTGGGTACATTTCGGTGTACTCGTGAGTTTCTCCGGCTACAGCCGCAGCAAGATTTTCTGCTGTGTCACCAATTGGAAGTCCAGTAGCAGGGTCTCCAACTGTTTTCATGTAATCAAGATGACCGTGTGCATGACCAGTTTCACCTTCAGCGGTGTCGCGGAAATTCCCCGCAATATCTGGATACCCCTCTACATCCGCAACTTTAGCGAAATAGAGATAACGACGATTAGCTTGAGATTCACCTGCAAAGGCGGCCTTGAGGTTCTCAAGGGTTTCACTATCGGCAAGATTCATAATTTCTCCTCAAAAATTTTCCCAATTTTCCCAACTAAGAGAAAACATTAACCACCTCAATCTTAACCTCTCCAAAGCTAAGAAATGCTATTGAACTATGTACCGTAAATTAAAATTTCCGGTCCGACATGACCAGTGAAAATCTCTAAAACTTCACCAGGTTCGGCGTGTCTTCCTGTTTCATGTTTTGAATAAATCTTGTTCCCATTTACTTCGACATCAAAGATTCCTTTGTCTCCTGTAAGTAAAGAAAGGTCTTTGATGACATGTTGATAGTTGGAGAGAAGATCGTTAGCAGCGCTCACGGCGTGCTGAGAATAATCTCAAGGAACACAGTAGGTAATTTTTATTTGATAGTCGCTCATAAAGTCAGATTAGTCGTACGCCTGCTAGTAGAAGAGCATCGGGCTGAACTTTCATTGTTAAGGGAAGACTCTTGAAAGATTCACCATCTGCTCTAACTTCACCACAAGCTTCTATAGTTATCGAACGAGAACGATGAAGAGAAACTTCTGGATCATGAACATGAGATCCGTTTCGAATCTTTGTAAATAAATGAAGTATCTTCATTCGACTCACGTTTCCCAGTACGCAGATGTCTAGTATCCCATCATAAGGATTAGCCTCCGGACATATCTTCATGCCACCACCAAAAAAAGAGGTATTTGCGACCACAACAGCTGTTGCTTCTATCTCGAAACTTCTCTCATCAAGTTCTAGTTGGTACCGGTCAGACTTCAAAGATTTAAGCTCCGCCAAAGTAGCCACAGTGTAACGAAATTCTCCTTTAGGGAATCGCATAGTATTTGAACGTAAGTTCACCTTTGATGGGAATCCCATGATGCAACTAGTAACAAAATAACCAGAGCCACTTTTCACTAAATCAATAGAAAGCGGTTCATCTAGAGCCCTATCCACGTGATCATCTAAGTTTCCGTCTGAAAGCCCAAGAGCTCTTGCAGCATCGTTGCCGGTGCCTAAAGGAATAAGACCTAAAGCTCGTCCAGTTCCTGCTAAAGCATTCGCAGCGTAGTGAAGAGATCCATCTCCGCCCACTACTATTATTCGATCTGCAATTGATTCAGAAATTTCTTTTTGCACTTCATCAGTCGAACTGGGTGAAAGGATATCAGGAGAAAGCCCATGGAATTTTAGGCGGCGTAAAACTAATTCTAAGTAGTTGTTAGCCCGCCCCGCTTTAGCGAAACGATTTACAAGAAGAGCGACTTTCATAATGTCTCTATCTTTGTCTATGGATAGCCTTTAAGCCATGACTAAAAACATGAAACTTCAGATCTTCCTACTGGTGTCAACTATGACTCTCGTATTAAGTAGTTGTGGCGGTGAAACCAGCACACAACCGTCAACAGACGAACAAATAGACGGAGTTGTGCGAGTGGTAGCAGACGACACTCAAAATTTCGATAAAGATCGATATACCGCCGCTGCTGGCTCGGTAGAAATCGAGTATGTTCTAGACGGTTTCCAGGCACACAATCTCTTAATTGAAGGATTTGAAGGAGAAATGGTTCTAGAAGTAGAGAACGGTGAAACGTCTACAGGGTCAATTTCACTAGAGTCAGGCAGGTATGTCCTTTACTGCGATATAGCCGGTCATCGTGAAGCAGGAATGGAAGCCCAACTCCTGGTTGAATAAAATTTCAACACAACATCATCTCATAGAGAAATAGAACTTTCTACAATCTCGGAAGCATCCTTCCATAGTTCTGTAGCCAAATCGTGGCGAAGAGCGTTAGGAGAAGGAGACTCAATAATATTGCCATCCAGATAAGCAAACCCTCCATTTTTCCAATCAAGGTTTTCCAGTAGAGACCGCACATCTTTTGCAGTAGTTGAAGATAATCGCATACTTTTTACGAATGGTGTGATGATTCGACCGAGGCTTTTAAGAAAAGGTCTTAGAAAAGAAGGGACTTCATGGATGAGATCTGTGTCGACCATAAAACCGGGGTTAAGAGCAAATACATCAAAGTGAGGAAATTTCTCCTGCAAAATTCGTGCTTGAAAAATATTTGACAACTTCGACGCTGAATACCTCAAGAATCCATTGGATAAATCTAGCTCAGGAGGAGCTTCATCAGCGTGTGCTAAATGTTGTGCACCAACCCATTTCGGTTCAGAAATTCGAGCGAAACGAGATAACCGGTTTCTTGGATCATGAACTCCACTGGTAACGATAATGATTCGCCCACCTTCAAGAACTCTGTCAGAGAGTTTCATCAAAATTAGTTGATGAGCTAAAACGTTAACTGCAAAGGTCATGTCGTACCCCTGTGCACTTAATCCTAAAACTTTAGGTCGTCGCGAGATAACACCAGCATTTGCCATCACTCCATGCAATGGCAAAGATGGAAAATTTTGAAACGCTTTATCTAATGCTTTCAAATCACTGAAATCAACAACAAAAGGCAGAGCAGTGCCGCCTTTTTTACGTATTTGTTTTACAACTTCATCAGCTGCGTCATGTCGCCTACCATGAACAATTACTGTTCTTCCAGCAGCACCTAAAGCCAAGGCACATTCTTTACCTAGTCCACTGGTGGCACCAGTAATTAGAACTGCGGCATCGGGGTTAATCATTGCAAAAAATTAAGAATAATAAAGGTATTAAACGCGGAAAGACCCACT
>CAJXEU010000123.1 GCA_913052525.1 uncultured Actinomycetes bacterium | reverse complement strand
CCCGTTCGCCACTCACTCATGTGACCCGAAGGTCGAGTGCGTTCGACTTGCATGCATTAGGCCCGCCGCCAGCGTTCGTCCTGAGCCAGGATCAAACTCTCCATCAAAATCTCAAGAAAAACTGTAAACAGTTTTTCCCAGAAATCATTTGTGCGGCTTCGTCTTTCGACGAGCCGACGCGAGTGTGTCGATCCAAGAATACTAATATCCTCGATCGACTGGCTTCAGGTCAAAGATGATCACCTAAGCGATCATCGCTGTCCGTCAGTGCTTGAATTGTTCAGGGTCTGACCAGAAACGACTCGCGATCGTTTATGGCCAGCCCGCACTGGCTTTTTCGTCCTCTGTTCCGTTTTCAAAGAGCACACGATGACTTTCAGATCATCTGGCAGCCAGTCTTTAAGGACTGGTAATGCCCGTGACTGCAGCATCATTATGATTGCTTTGAACCATTTGATTTACAGCCACCACACTTGTTTCAGAATAAATAATTTCCGAACGTGTGCGCCTCGCAACGCTAGCGCTCAAGCACGCTTACATCAACCCTTTAGCCTTTATTTCCGGTAATTTCTTTAATTTGACGTTTTAAGAAATTACAAGCAAATGGCGAGAGCGTCGACCCTTCTGTAAAAGGATGAAATAGGCACCATCAAAAACCTCTTCAGGCAGCTTTGAAGCCTCTGGATCTTGACGAATTCCATTAACTGATACCCCTCCGCCTTTGATTGTACGACGCGCATCACTTTTAGATTTACATAAGCCAGTCTCAACTAAAACTTTAATTAATGACTCTGTATTTTCCAGATTTTCTTTTAAATAAGGTGTTTCAGGAATTACTCCTCGGAGAGCTTCAAGAACCTCATCTGTTGGTGGGGTATCTCCAAAGAGTCCCTGAGCAGCTAAAACCGCTTTTCTTGTTTCCTCTAGACCATGCACAAGAGTGCAAACTTCATCCGCTAAACGGTGCTGACCGACTCTAAGAGAAGTGTCCCGGTGATGTTCTGCCAGTACTTCTTCAATTTCCTCAACTTTCAATAAAGTTAGTTGCAGGAGCATTTTCTCTACATCATTGTCATCAACGTTAAGAAAATACTGATGAAACTGATACGGAAGGGTTCTCTCTGGATCTAGCCATATAGTTCCTTCAGCCGTTTTACCAAACTTTCCTCCATCGGAGCGCGTAATAAGAGGAACTGTTAGCCCATGGGCAACCTTTCCCGTGCGCCTTCGAATGAGATCTATACCGGCAGTGATGTTGCCCCACTGGTCCGAACCACCCACCTGCATTTCACATTCATACCGTTGATTCATTTCATAGAAATCGTTTGCCTGTAGCAGCATGTAACTGAACTCGGTGAAAGAAATTCCTTGATCGCTTTCTAAGCGAGCCCTTATAGATTCTTTACCCAGCATGGTTCCTACTGTCACATGCTTTCCCACTTCTCGAAGAAAGGCGAGAATGCTTACGCCAGAAGTCCACTCTAAATTATTTAACAACATTGAAGAATTTTGATCTGAGGAGTCTGGGCTTTCTAGTCGAATGAATGACTTCATTTGAGCAGCTATAGCTTCAACATTATTAGTCAAAGTCTCCTCGTCTAAAAGATTCCGTTCCTCTGACTTGCCACTCGGATCTCCAACCATACCTGTTGCACCACCCGCGAGTGATATAACCCGATGCCCAGCATCTTGAAATCTCCGTAAAAGTAATAAGGGTAAGAGACTCCCAACATGCAAGCTGTCAGCTGTTGGATCAAATCCACAGTAAAGAGTAACTGGCTTTTCAGACAGTCTCTCTGCTAAAGCTTCCCGATCAGTACTATCAAAAACTAGTCCTCTACGTTCAAGGTCTTTTAAAAATTTGTTACTTGTCACCCTTTAACGATGGCCTATAGAACGGCTCAGGTCCAACCTTTTCACCTATATTGTTGAAACCTTCTTGTTGTGACATCTTTTCTGGGCTTTTACAGGCCAGAATAGATACTAATTATGGGAACTTTTGTCCAACGCATTGTCTTAATTTCTGTAGCTTGTTCTTTGACCGCGACAGCTTGTTATCGCTCTGAATCTAAACAATTCGAAATAAGTATTCCCGAACAAGCAGAAACATCAGTTGTGGTATCTGGAGATGGAACATACATAACTTCACTAGTAGCTCCAGAGAATCGATCAATCATTCGCAAGATTGAAGAGATACCAGAGATGGTTCGCAATGCTGTCATCGCTATTGAAGACGAAAGATTTTATAGTCACGATGGAATTGACCTCAGAGGGATAATCCGTGCAGCGCGTTCTAATTTAGAAGCTGGTGGAATTAGTCAAGGAGCCTCAACTATTACCCAGCAGTATGTGAAATTGGCGATTATTGAAAATTCTGAAAAAACTGCTAGTCGTAAACTTGAAGAGATCTGGTACTCAATGCGTTTAGAGGATCAATACAGCAAGGACTTCATTCTTCTCCAATACCTAAACACTATTTATTTTGGTCACGGTGCCTATGGAATAAAAGCCGCCGCTTTGACTTATTTCAATAAAGACGTCCAGGATCTTTCAATTCAAGAGGCTGCAATGCTCGCAGGAATTATTCAGCGTCCTTCTTATTATGATCCGCTACTCAACTACAGCAATAGTCTTCGTCGGAGCCATATGGTTCTGAAACGTATGGTGGCTAATGAGTTCATAACTGAAGAAGAACATATGAATGCATTAGAGTCACCTCCTGTCCTAGAGGAGTATTCTGCACGACTTGACACAGTTTACGAAGCAGGTCATTTTGTAGAAGAAGTACGTAGATGGTTTCTGGAAAACGAAGACATTGCTGCTACTAGAGCGGAACGTGAATCTCTCCTTTTCGAAGGAGGCCTCCGTATTGAAACCACTATTGATCTTAATCTGCAGTCTGAAGCTGAATTAGCAGTAGAGAGACACCTTCCAGTCGGACAAGGGCTTCCAGATGCATCTGTTGTGGTCATGGATCCTCAGACTGGTTTTATTCTTGCAATGGTCGGCGGGCGAGACTTCTTTGCTGATGATGAAGACGCCAAAGTGAATTTAGCTGTAGGTAATGGTCGTCAAGTTGGCTCATCTATGAAACCCATAGGTTTAGCTGCTGCTTTGGAAGCAGGGTGGAGCGCCACTGCAGTTTACTCGGCTCCCAACGAGGCTGAATTTGATATACCTGGGGCGACTGGTGCGTTTGCTACTTGGAAAGTTAGTGGTGGGTCCACTGGATATCGTCTTCCTGATCCTGATCCTGTAACTGGAGAGATTCCTGAACCAGAGGATGTGACTTTAGTTCAAGCAATGTGGGGTTCTTATAACACGGTTTATGCCCAGTTAATTATGGGAATTGGCCCGGAACGACTAACCTCCATGGCTCGTCGTCTTGGAATTCAAAACCCAGTTGAAAATGTCTATTCAAGTATTTTGGGTACTTCTGATACAACCATGCTTGATATGGCTTCTGCTTACAGCACGTTTGCAAATCGAGGAGTTTCAGTTCCTCCTACTTATGTGAAGAAAATAACCAAACCTGATGGAACGACTTTGTGGGAATGGGAGCGTGAACAGACTCGTGTATTGTCGGCTTCTTTAGCAGATCAAATGACATGGATCCTTGAGGGAGTTATAGAACATGGCACTGGGTGGCGAGCCGATTTTGGTAGATCAGCAGCTGGTAAAACTGGAACTACACAAAATTATGCCGATGCAGTCTTTGTGGGATATACCCCTCAAATTACGACAGCCGTTTGGGTTGGTTATCCAGAAGGTCAAATATCGATGGTCCCGCCTTTGACTGACCGAAAAGTATCAGGCGGTACTTTTCCAGCGCTTATTTGGCATGACGTCATGGAGTCGGCACATCTAGATCTGTCAGCAAGTGAATTTACCGAACCACCTCCTTCTCAAGCTCCAACAACCACTGAAGATCCTGAAGTTGTTGTTTTCACGCCTGAACTTCTTGGACTGACTCTGGAAGAAGCTTCACAGCTTTTACTGGATTCAGAAACAGGGATCACCATTCTTGCTTTCATAGAGATTGAAACCACCGAACATGAGCCGAATGTAATCATCGGCCAATCACCAATTGTTGGGTCTACCATGGTTGAGGGTGGTTCAATGGTGCTAGAGATCGCTGTTCCTCCTCCGCCTGTTCTAGTTTCTGATCTAGTTACATTTACTGTTGAGCAAGCTCAAGTTTCAGTTGAGTCCAGTGGGCTTATTTTTGTTTCAATTGTTGCATCTGATCCTGAAAATCCCGAGTCACCAGCTGGAATCGTTTGGGCGCAAGATCCAATACCAGGTGTAGAACTACCTGTAGGTTCAACCGTTACAGTTCAAGTCACTCCAGAACCAGAAGAAGAAGAAGAAGAAGAAGAAGAATGATTGAAGGACAGAATCAAGATTGGTCAAGATCTGTAGTTCGATTCGGCTTAATCGTTTTAGTTATTTCTCTCATAATTTTTTGGTTCTGGGCTTTTTTCTTAGCCCCATCAGGAAACCCAGATCGTATAGAAGACAGAGTTTGGGCCGATAATGCCGAGCAACTTTGTGTCGAATTCAGACAACAACTTTCAGATTTCCCATTAGCTACTACAGCCAACTCTCCTGAAAGTCGAGCAGAACTAATTGAAGAAGTCACTGGGCTCTTGGACTCTTTGGTTCTATCTCTTCAATCCCTTAACGGGGGAACAGAGAATGATCGCTTCCTCATTGAAAGTTGGCTAAGTGACTGGCAAATCTATATTCAAGATCGTAATGCTTACGTAGAGAAACTGAGATCAGAAGGGGATGTCGCTCCTCTACTAACTTCATTGCCTTCTGGATCAGGTTCATATCTTGATC
>CAJXEU010000122.1 GCA_913052525.1 uncultured Actinomycetes bacterium | reverse complement strand
CAAGATTTTATGAAGAAACTTGTTTAGTTGACATTGACACTCCGAGCATCCCAACAACAGATTTTGCCACTCAACTAAGTCATGATTGGTGTGTAGAAGTATCAGAGGCAACAGATCGCACCAATAAATATGAACATTCACTGACCACCCCTCTTAGCCCTGAAGCAGAGTTATATACAGCACTCGTGGTAGCGACTCGAGACTATGTACAAAAAAGTGGCTTCACGGACATCTGTCTTGGACTCTCCGGCGGAGTTGACTCTGCGTTAGTAGCAACTATTGCAACCGATGCCTTAGGCGCAGATCATGTACACCCCGTATTAATGCCCTCTAGATACTCCAGTGACCATTCATTAAAAGATGCTAAAGATTTAGTTGAGCGACAAGGAATTGTTGCACAGACAATACCTATTGAAGAAACACATCAAAGTTTCCACAATTTATTGTCCCCCTCAATAGGAAATTATTTTCCAGGGTTTACTGATGAAAATCTTCAAGCACGTATTAGGGGAGTCTTATTAATGGCACTCTCTAATGCTTTTGGCTGGCTCGTCCTTACAACTGGTAATAAAAGCGAATCAGCAGTCGGATTCTCCACCCTATATGGCGACACCGCAGGTGCGTACGCCGTCATAAGAGACGTATATAAGACACGAGTGTATGAATTATGCCAATGGCGAAATAAACAAGAAGATATTCCAGTCATCCCAGAAAACATTCTTACTAAAGCACCATCAGCTGAATTACGACCAGATCAACGCGACGACCAACGTCTCCCACCATATGAAATTCTCGACCCACTCCTAGAGGCCTATATTGAAGGAGATCGAACTCGAGCAGAACTCATTAAGGGTGGATTTGATCCAGAACTAGTTGACCGAGTAGTAAAAATGGTTGATCTCGCAGAATATAAAAGACGTCAAACACCCTTAGGGCCCCGAGTGACAACAAAAGGATTTGGGCGTGATCGACGTCTTCCTGTAGTCAATCGCTATGACGGATGATCAATTCATTTAAAAATACCTAAATGAAAGTGATCAGATTTTATTTTTGTTTACATGAAGTTATTGAACAAAAATAAAAAATAGTGACAAACGTCACGATTTCACGTTGTTGTCTCTGTGACCGTGGGTATGGTAACGCCATGAACGGTTTACGACTGTTTCATAGCAGCCAGTTTAAAGCCCAAGAAAGTTTGAGTTAGTAAACCGTCTTTAAAGGAGATGACAGGTGACAAATAATCGGGTTGAAAGAGACGAAGAAGATCTAGTCCGTCTCTATCTCACCGACATCGGTCAGTACGAACTTTTAGACAAAGAGGATGAAGTTCGGTTAGCTAAAAGAATCGAAGATGGCGTTGCCGCTCGCGAAGCACTCGATAAAAACGCCGGAAAAGACCTTACTCCAGCAAAAAGACGAGAGTTACGGCGCGCCCTCATTAAAGGCGAACGTGCTACGTCAGAGTTCACTAATTCAAACTTAAGACTTGTTGTTTCTATCGCTAAAAAATACCAAGCTTCAGGATTGCCTCTTCTTGACCTCATTCAAGAAGGAAATCTCGGGCTAATGCACGCAGTAGAAAAATTTGACTGGAGAAAAGGTTTTAAATTCTCTACTTACGCTACCTGGTGGATTCGACAGGCAATTACACGTGGTATAGCTAACACAGGCCGCACAATTCGCCTTCCAGTACATGCTGGCGACACACTTGCACGACTCACCAAAGCTAAATCACGACTTGAAATTAAATACGGCAGAGCCGCTACTCTGACTGAACTTGCCGCAGAGGTTGAGATGGAAGAAGACAAAGTTACAGAGGCTTTACGGTTTGCAGCAGAACCTCTTTCATTAAGTGAACCTTTACGAGAAGACGGGGATGCAGAACTTGGTGATGTTGTTGAAGATAGAGGAGCACAATCTCCCTTTGAGTCTGCAGCAACTTCGTTACTTCCTGAAGAGATAAGCCGTCTTCTTGCTCCGTTAGATGATCGTGAACGAGAAATTCTTAAATTGAGATTTGGATTGGATCGAGGCGAACCTCGCACTCTTGAAGAAGTTGGCGACTATTTCAACCTCACTAGAGAGAGAATTCGCCAAATTGAAGCCCGAGCAATGTCAAAACTTAGGCACCCAAGCAGCGATACCGGAGCCAGAGACCTGCTAGCTGTTTAGTTTTAAAATTTGGCGGAGGTGGACGGGAATCGAACCCGCCGGACAGGGATCGCCCATCCCACCCGCTTTGAAGGCGGGGGAGCCCACCAGGTACTCGGACACCTCCACTAGAAACACTAGGAGCAAGTACGCCTGATCGCATCCCGACAGAGTCGCGAAGCAAAATCTAGGCCTATATTGGCTATATGAAAAAGTTTTTTATGTTAGCTGCTTTAGCAGCTTTGATATCGGTAGCCGTTAAGAAAGTACGATCAATTTAAGTTAGGTTTCCTGGCGGCCAATCATTTTCTTGTCAACAGTGCGCTCACATGGTGGCGATCTTCTTTTAGTATGTCTAGAAGAAAGAATTCAAAGAATATTTACTCTTTGTGATTTAAATAAAGTATTTAACTTCTATTTGACTCACGTTGAGGCAGTTGAAGACAACAAGGAAGCGGATCAGTAATGAACAGGAAAGACTATTCATCAGGAATGGTTGAACTGCGTATACCTGCTCAAGCAGAATACATACAACTTGTTCGAACTGTCATTGGAGAAGTGGCGTCTATTAATCCAAATCTTAATCTTGGAAGAATCGCTGATCTTAGACTCGCAGTCTCTGAAGCGGTTACAAATGCTTATAGAGAACACACCCGGCAAAATATTGAAGATCAGATTGTTATCCGCTGCGACTTAAGTAAAGGAAAAATTGAGATTGAAATTAACGATCAAGGGTCCGGTTTCAACCCAGACCAAATACCCAGCCTTCCTAACCCAGAAGACCCCAACCGGTTAAACCATGAATCAGGTGTCGGATTTTCTTTAATTCAAGAATTATCTGATGAAACAGTTGTTGAAGTAGGGGAACACGGAACAAAAGTGCGGCTTATCTTTAACCTAAATGATGCCTAAAAATAAGCAAATTTGAGAGCATGAGTGTGAGAAGACATTTTCACCACTACGGTTTCTTCCGCATTTAACTTCTATTAATTTGACTATGGCAGAACAAAAACCACATTCATCAAAGACTTGGCTCGGTAAACGAGAACCTTTGCTGGCACGCCGAATCGGCTTGTCAATGCAAAGATTTTTAGGTATTGAAGCCGCGGGCGGAATACTTTTAATCTTCGCGGCGATAATTGCATTAATTTGGGCCAATTCACCGTGGAGTAACAGTTACTTTGATCTCTGGAATACTGAAATTCATATCTCTATTGGTGATTTGATATCGCTGGAACATCATGGGCATCCTCTTACTCTTGGCGAATTTATAAATGATGTTTTAATGGTTCTTTTCTTCTTTGTAGTTGGTCTTGAAATTAAAAGAGAATTAGTAACTGGTGAATTAAATACAAAACGTGCAGCTGCTTTACCAGCTGCAGCAGCAATTGGAGGAATGGTTGTTCCTGCGCTTATTTACTTCGGATTTAACCAATCAGGTGACGCCACTGCTGGTTGGGGTATTCCTATGGCAACTGATATCGCATTTGCAGTTGGAGTGGTTTCACTTTTGGGAACTCGAGTTTCAACTTCGTTAAAGATTTTTCTACTCACTCTTGCCATAGTGGATGACATCGGCGCCATTATTGTTATCGCTCTTTTTTATACTGAAAAACTTTCTGTCGGATGGCTCATCGTGGCTTTCTTAGTCGTATTTGTAACCAGTCTTTTGAAGGCAGTCAAGATTTGGTATATGCCGATATACGTCATTCTTGGGTTCATACTTTGGTATGCGATTTTTGAGTCAGGAGTTCATGCCACAATTGCCGGTGTCATTATGGGACTTCTTGCACCAGCTCGCCCACTTCTAGACACTGATGACGAAGTTGAACTATTTAAAATACAAAAAATTGATGAAGTTGAAACCCGGTCGCTTCGTAGGCTCGCATTTCAAATAAAAGAAACGGTTCCAGTAACTGAGCGTTTAGAAAATTTACTTCATCCTTTAACTGGATTCATCATCTTGCCGCTTTTCGCTTTAGCAAATGCTGGGGTTGTATTAAGTACTGAATCGATAGGAGATGCATTTTCTTCTGGAGTAACTCAAGGTATTGCTATAGGACTTGTTGTAGGAAAAATTGTCGGAGTTACAGTCTTTACCCTTTTAGCAGTAAAGATGGGCTTGTGTGTTCTCCCCGTAGGAACAACTCCTCGCCACATCGTGGGTATTGCATCTATTGCTGGTATTGGATTTACCGTTTCAATGTTTATTACTGGACTAGCGTTTGATGATGGAGCGCTTCAAGACGAAGCAAAAATTGGAATTCTTTTTGCCTCACTCATAGCAGCACTTATCGGAACATTTATTCTTTACAAGTCTTCTGAAAGAGAAGATATTTCTACTGAAAATGAAACGACGGAGACTATTTAAATGTCAAAAAAACTTGTCATTGTTGAATCTCCAACAAAAGCAAAAACTATCTCTGGCTATCTTGGTGGTGATTATGCAGTTGAAGCATCTGTAGGCCATATTCGTGACCTTCCTCAAAAGGGCCAAGCTATTGATATTGACAATAATTTTGAACCCATATGGGAAGTAAAAAATAAAGAACAGGTTTCAAAACTCAGAAAACTTTTAAAAACAGCAGACAGCCTTTACCTCGCTACGGACCTTGATAGAGAAGGTGAAGCCATATCAGTACACCTCTTTCAAGAGTTCTGGAATGAAATAAATAAAAACTCAATACCCGTTTATCGTTTAA
>CAJXEU010000121.1 GCA_913052525.1 uncultured Actinomycetes bacterium | reverse complement strand
ACACTCTGATCTATCAACACTTAGTCCTTCTTTAATAAGTCGATTCAAAAGACTGCCGGAACGCCCAATGAAAGGCTCACCTTCAACATCTTCTTTGGCACCTGGGCCTTCACCTATGAAAAAATAGTCTGCTTGTGGATGACCAGATCCAAAAACTACTTGGGTTCGGCTAGCGGATAGATCACAATTCACACAAAGGGCAACTTGACGCGAAAGGTCATTTAGAGTCCTCATTGGTAATGAGACTACCTTGAGCGTTCAACAAGACTGTTGAACAGCTTGTTCAACAGCAGCAACTGTAAGAGCTCGAACAACGTCCAAAGAAGGAATTGGGACTTCTCCGGTGGCTGCAACTACTACTGCATCTCCATCCGAAGAAAGATGCGGAGGGAACAAAGCTCGAGCTAAGCCGTCATGTCCTGACTGCGCTAGTAAGAAACAATCCATCTTTGAAAGTTGAGCGTTAGTTGTGACCGAAACCAACGTGGTATTAGTTCCCGAAGAAAACGGAGATCTAGATGGTTGTTCTGGCCAATTCATAAACGTTCCGTCTAGAACCGCCTTACTTGCTGTCCCGTTATCAGGTTCCCCTAATGCATTTACTGCGGCTATTGCTATCACTTTGAGGTCTTCTTTTTCAGCAATTCCTAATCCAATTCCACCTGAGCGGCTATGTTCGCGACTCCGCCACTTCCCGACTGTGGCACCTGTCCCTGCTCCAACTTGACCTACCTTTATCTCTTCGCTTGCTTCGCGAACTGCGATCCTTCCCTGTTCTGGCCCAGGGCGAACCGTGGCATCGCCTTCCATTAAGTCATACAAACCCATAGCCACCACGATGGGTACAGGTCCGGCCGGAGTTGAGAAACCTGTTCCTTCTTCTTCTAGACAAGCGACCACACCATCGGCTGCTGCCAAACCGAATGCTGAACCACCAGTTAGCAACAAGGCATGAATGTTTTCCACCATTCGTTCGGGAGATAGGAGAGCAAACTCTCTTGTTGCTGGCGCACCTCCCCGTACTTCTCCTGAAGCAACTGTTTTAGGTGGAAACAAAATTACAGTACAACCGGTTTTAGCTACCGGATCTGTCCAATGACCTACGCTCACTCCATTTATAAGTGAATTCATAAGTTATGACCGTACTCCCTTATTATTGATTCAATAAGTGAATCGTAAATATCAATCATTATTGCCCAGTCATACTTCCGCATTTCTTCTGCTAATCCTTTGACAGAAGAACTCCATAAATCTAAGTCAAGCAAAACATCTCTAAGTCGATCAACTAACCTACCCGGTGTATACAAAGCGGACATGCGCCACGGTTCCGGAACTAGTTCGGGATAACTCTGATGATTTGGTAAAACTGGAATCGCTCCTACTGCTAATGCCTCTACCACAGAGATGCCAAAGAATTCATGCTTTGCGGCACTAATCACTACATCAGTTCTATTTAATAATCTCAGATATTCATCACGAGGAAGAAACCCGAATTCAACAACTCTCTCACCTAACTCTTTTTTTACCTTGAGCAATTCATGGGGATTTTTTCTCACATTTTCACCGACTAATGCAATGTCAAAGTCAATACCTTCATCTGCAAGTTTTAAAATCGAAGAAGCTATTTCCTCAGGATTCTTGTCATAATCCCATCTTTGGTTCCAAAGAATTAGCGGAGTTTCTATTTTTCGCGTACTCACTCTCAAGTCTTGGAGATCTACCCCTACTGGAACTACTCGAGTTCGTTTCTTAACACCGGAGATTAGATATTCATGAGAAAGGTCTGGGGCTTTATGGAGTAAAGAAGGCAGCGCTTCAAACAAGGCTCGTCTCTGAAACGCTGAGTTAAACCAAATCTCATCTGCAGCTAACAGACTCCTCCAATTCGTTAAAGAAAATTCATCACTTACTTTTTCGCCTGGTTTAACCGGATAATTGAGCTGATTTTCATGCAGGTAAAGCACAGTCGGAATATCTCGCAGTGTTTGTCGAGTTAAACCTAACCATGCAGAGAGGTCAACCATGCCTGAAACCAAGGCTAAATCAATTTTCCCCACTGCTTTTACCGCTGCTTTGGTTTCCTCCGCTAAAGTAACTGCCCCTCCACGAAGCCTCCATCGCCAATACGAATCCGAGTGAGTAACACAGGTGATTGTGTGCTTTGAATTCTTTTTTATGCCGTCAACCCAAGCGGCGTGAGAGCCTCCATAATAGGGTTCCACTAAAAGCACCGAGCTCAAAGTACTGTGCCTTTCTTTCCTTGTCTTCTAAACCGTTCAGACACTCGGCCTACTAGCACGTCAGCTGTTAATAATAAAACTACGAGCAACCCCAAATGATGAACAGAACGCCCCCAACTCGGCCATGAAAACGCTGGCTCATACTCCCATTTGATCTGTAAGAAGATTATGTATGCCACTCCAACCGAATAGGCGATAAGAGGCAACACGGTAAGCAACATTCTCCTTCTAAAGTTGCGAGCAGAAACCCAAGTGAAGCAAGCAACCAATACTCCAATCAAAGGGTTAGACACGAAAGTACCTAAAAGCCCTAAAAGAAGAGAAGTTATAAGAGCTTGTTTTAAAGGCAGTTCATATAGAGACATCCTTGGATCATTTAAAATTGGAACTTCTAAACAAAAATGAATAGATTTTTGCCGTCGATCTCTATAAATCAAATACAGACATACCAAAATTCCAATTAATGAAATAAACAGAGCTATCCAAATGTTTCTCTGTGGTGCCCATTTGAAAGAAACATCTAAAGTTTTGGCCTCAAGTGGGTCAACAAACCACCCGTTAGCAAATCCGTCAACTAGTTGAGGAGGACCTAGGTCTGTTCCATTTATAGTCGCAACCCAACCTTCATTAAAACTCTGTCCGAGCACTAACCAAAAAGGCGATTCTTGGCCAGAAATTTCTGCTTCTAAAGATGTTCGGCCGGTAGTGGTGACTACTACTTCAGCCCCCAAAGGATCCGCAGTTTTAGACCAATCCTCAGCAGCTCTACCTCCTACGGCAGAAACCATAACTATTCGATCAATATTGAAACCGGTGAAACGGCCATCAATAGTTTCTATTAGATGTTGGCCATCTAAAAGATTTATGACTTCATCACACAACGTACCGCTCAGACCACGTCCATTTAACGCATCGGTAGTTTTCCCTTGAATACGTATTGATATCGGTGTCCCGTCGATATGAACTAAATCATCTCGACACCCAGAATCTAGAGTCTCAGGTATTTTTGGGGCATCAAGTCCTGCAATTCCTAGTTCTATCAATGCAATCGGTGTAACGATTTCCTGGCCTGTATACCAATTATTTGTTTGTACTTCTTTTACTTTTAACACAGTGAGAGTTATTTCGCTTCCCTCAAAAGTTTGAGGCAAGTCAATAAATACAGTCTCTGAGTATCCAATTTCAGAACGTTGTTTGATTTCAGGAACATTAAGATACGTCTCTTCTCCATCAACAACGAGTTTTAATTCAGTTGGGATGCTATGTCTTCCGTCGGCCATGACTTGAAGTTCGAGTCTGTCAAATGTGATATTAGAAGGAAGAGTGTAAGAAAGCCACTGCCCTTCTTGTTCAAGGAACTCTGGACTCCAATGAGTTAGCGGATCTCCATCAATTGCAGCCAACGCTCTTGATCTTAAATCCCCCGACAATCTAGCGCTAGACCTCGCAATAATATAATTCTCGCTAGAAGTCACCACTCCTAATACCTGATCTAAAATTTCGTCAGAGGCCCAATCTGCTAGACGAACCGTAGCTTCTAAAGACCAGTCACGTTCAGAAGGCATATCAAATGCGCGAACAATTTTGCGTTCAGGATCTGGGCGAACACGTTCAGCCGGGTTAGTTCGATGGCGGGTTAAAAGAATCGCCACATCATGATTAAGATCATCCGTCTGCTCAAGGAGTTCAGTCGGGACTCGTAGCACCTCTTTGATGGTTACACCAAGATCAATCTCTGCGAATCCGGCAAGATCAGGTGGCCCAAGACCATCAACAAAAGAAAAAGAAACGTGTTGGAATTCTCGTTCTTCGATTAAGAACGTTTGTCCTTCTTCAACATAAGACTCTGCTTCCAGAGTAAAGAGGATCTCTGGTTGATGATCAAAACTAACTGCAAGTGTTCTTACTCGACGGTTTTGTGGCCCAACTAAAGGCTGAGTAAAAGTTATTTTATTAGTCGAAACTGGAGTTTCTAGCGACAATTCTAACTGTGGTGATACCGATTCTCCGTACTCGTAAATCCTCCATGAAGTAAGTGGATCTCCGTCAAATGCGTTAACAGGCCTAAATTCTGGATTTAAAAAAATTCGATTTCCATATCCTGTAGCGCTGACTTGAGCCAAACCCACACTTTCTCCCGACTGATTAAACGCGCGATATTCAGCAATCGTTGTAGTGGCGTCTGAAACAGGACGAATTCTTACATCACTAGCATCGGGATAAAGAAACTCATGATTCGCTGTCTCAGTAAGGCCGACATTTGCGTGCATCCCATACCAACGTTCAGCTCGCTCTCTGTTCGTGTCTGTGACTACTAGCCGGTCTGTGGCCTCTACACTTTCGACAGACCCGGCATAACGTATAAGACCGTCTTGAACATCTAGTAAACCAGTTGCAGCCAGTGAAACTATCCCTTCTCCATCTCCAGAAATAATTAGAGATGAATCACTAGGACGAACTCTCACCATATTGAGAGGTGATTCAACTGAGAACACTGCGACTGGTGGCGGGTGCTCTGAACCAATTGGTATACCTAATTCAATTTCATCGACCATTGAATTAGTTTCTGAAGGAATGTTAGGAATCGGGTCTCCAAACTCTTCGGGCTCAGATAACCCATCGGGTGTG
>CAJXEU010000120.1 GCA_913052525.1 uncultured Actinomycetes bacterium | reverse complement strand
GATTTCCGATAATTCTTAGAGAACATACCTATCTTTTTTAGAGATAGGTATGTTCTCTGTAAATTTCTATGCGTGATTACTCATCGGTAGTATCCAAATATCTACTTACGCGTTTGCCACAATTCCACGATCAATAAGGGCCCCAATGGCAGCAGGCGTTAACCCGAGATCTTCAGAAAGAATCTGTTCAGTATGCTCTCCAAGTTGTGGGGCTATTGCCGATCCTCGATCTTGAGTTTGTGAAAATGCGAGTGGTGACCCTGGAACTAGATGTTTTCCAACACCTGGCTGATTCAAATCGGAGAATAAAGGATTGTCAATCGAACACCTTGCATCTTCGTCTACTAACTCAATAAACGACTGATACGGACCCCAGCAAACACCATAATCATCAAGTTCTCTAGAGACTTCTACAAAAGTTCTTTCCTTGAACCATGGCAAAAATATTTCAGTCAACTCTTCTCGAGCAAGAAACCTCTCGCCTTCATCAGAAAAATCAACTCCCAATCTAGAAGCTAGCTCCCCTACCTGAACGCTTGTGTTTGTCGCTTCCTGCAGTCCTTTCCATTGTTTTGAACTTATTGCAACAACCATCACTCGACGGTTATCTTCCGTAACAAAATCTGTTCCATAAGCACCATAGAGGTCATTCCCGATCGGCAACCTTTCACTTCTGTTGATTTGAGCCTCTGCTAGACCACCAAGCATTCCTGCTGCAGCAAGGGCTACATCGGTTAACGCAAGTGTTACCAAATCACCATGCCCTGTTTGAAAGCGATACCTGTCAGCAGCCAGTAGGCCTAGCGCCGCCATTTGTCCACACATCAAGTCCCATGCTGGGACCACATTATTTACTGGCCGAGGATCATCTGGATAACCAGTTGCATTTGGATAACCAATTGCACAATTTACGGTGTAATCAACTGCCGTTGTCCCGTCGTGGCTGCCCACTATGGAAACCATCACAAGGTCCTCTCGATCAGTGCGTAACCGGTCATAATCAAGCCAACCTGTTGCAGGAAAATTCGTAATAAAGTTTCCAGTTTTTGCAATCAGAGCGGACAACAATTCTTGAGCTTCCGAGTCTCGTAGGTTCACTGCGAGTGATCTCTTGCCTTTATTAAGTCCGTTCCAGTAAAGACTTACCCCGTTTTCGGTAAGCGGCCACCGTTTGTGATCTATACCGCCACCTATCTGATCGAATCGTATGACGTCAGCTCCTAGTTGAGCCAAAGTCATACCTCCGGAAGGTGCCGCTACAAATGCAGAACCTTCAACAACTCGTAATCCTTGAAGCGGGCGGCCTGTCAACTCAACTCTTTTATGTCTTCAAGGAGTTGGCCAGAGTGTTCTTCTAAACTTGCTGCACTACTTGGGTCATAAGCCTTAGCAATTAACCCGTCTGGAGAAATAAGGTAAGTGATACGTTCTGGCAAACTCACGAACGGATGATCAGGAGGGCGAACCGCTTCGTAAGCTGTTCCCATCACTCGATCCGGGTCTGACAATAAGGAAAACTCATATCCTTGGCTGTCAGCGAAAGTTTTTTGCTCTTCGACTGTGTCAAAGCTGGCACCAACGATTACTGCGTTCGCTGCTTCAAATTCAAGGATTCGGTCACGGAATCCTCCTCCTTCAAGCGTTCAACCAGGGGTACTGGCTTTGGGGTACCACCAAAGGGCCACCCATTTGCCAGTTAGATCATCCAAATCAACAGTATCTCCATGTTGATTCAGTGCAGAAAATTTCGGTGCGACACTACCTTCTTCAAGCATTACTCCTCCAAGATTCGAACAATCTGACTGTAGTGGCAATACGCCCTAAGGCGTGGCATCTTTCTCGCTTCTTCAAATTTTTTTCCTCTGGTTCTGCCCATCGCTGGTATCGGGTTAGGATTATTAGAACTGGCAAAATTTAAAAGTCAGCAGAGTGAGGAGATACACAATGCCCGAAGCCGTGATAGTTGCTACAGGTCGAACCCCTATTGGTCGAGCAGGAAAAGGAAGTTTAGTTGAAGCTAGACCTGACGATATGTCCGCGTTTATTGTTGACGCTGTACTTAATAAGGTCCCAGAGCTTCCTCGTGAAGAGATAGAGGATGTTATTTGGGGAACTGCTCAACCTGGCGGAGAGCAAGGATTCAATTTAGGACGTGTTGTGAGTCTTCTTGCAGGGCTTGAAGCGCCAGGAGTAACAGTAAATCGTTATTGTTCTTCCTCGTTGCAAACAATCCGTATGGCAGCTCATGCCATTATGGCCGGTGAAGGCGATGCTTTTGTCGCCGGTGGAGTCGATTGCGTTAGTCGTTACGGCTACGGGGCTTCCGACACTGCCGCCCATAACGAAAAGTTCTCTGATGCAGAAGCACGAACCGCTCAACGAAGTGGTGGTGATACTGAAACTTGGGCTCCATCTGAAGGCTTGCCTGATCTTTATATAGCTATGGGTCAAACTGCTGAAAATGTTGCCGAGTCGCAAAATGTTTCGAAACAAGCACAAGATGAATGGGGAGTTCGTTCACAAAACAGAGCGGAAGGTGCCCAGAACCGTGGTTTCTTTGAGCGTGAAATCACTCCTTACACCTTGTCTGATGGAACTGTTGTTTCTTCTGATGATGGCATTCGTGCAGGAACGACGTATGAGAAAGTTTCTCAACTTCAACCCGTGTTTCGTGAAAATGGAACTGTAACTGCCGGAAACGCTTGTCCTCTTAATGACGGAGCCGCGGCGGTCATTGTTATGAGTGATACACGGGCAGCTGAGTTGGGGTTAACTCCGATAGCAAAAATTATTTCTTCCGGAGTTTCTGCTCTTAACCCGGAGATAATGGGACTTGGACCTGTTGATGCCATAAAGCAAGCCTTAGGAAGGGCCAATATGGCTGCTGATGACATTGACCTTTTTGAGATAAATGAAGCCTTCGCGGCCCAAGTCTTGCCGTCAGCTGATCAAGTTGGTATTGATCTAGACAAGTTGAATGTAAACGGTGGAGCGATCGCCCTTGGTCATCCATTTGGTATGACTGGAGCCCGAATTATGACCACGCTACTAAATGGACTAGAAGATACCGATAAAGAATTCGGTGTTGAATCTATGTGTGTTGGTGGTGGACAGGGAATGGCCATGGTGGTTCAACGCCTGAACTGAATCCAACTTTAACTAAGTTGAAAAACTGAAAATTTGTTAACTTTTTATACGGTTGGCGCGCGCTGCAGGCATCCAATTTGGTCCCGCTGTTTCGTCTATACGTTTGACATAACGTGAACCAACTGGCTCTATCAAATTAATAAACTGCATTGTTTCTTCATAACCTAAGGTTTGCCATGCAACACTGGTTAAGTCATCGAGTTTGTCTTCAAGGTCTTGCCGGTACAACAATCCTGCGTCTGTGACTTTATGATCTTTCGCTAATCCTCGCTGTTCTAGTTTCACATAGGCTTTCTCAAGTGCAGCATCGTCAGCTCCGCGACTTCGCGCTAACCAGTCATCTTCATAGCCTCTCCAAGCTCCATCGAGAATTCCTACCATACTCTCGTCAAGTTCTTCACTTATCTGTATTGCCCAATGAGTGTCTCCGCGCCACTCTCTGATCGCGTTTACTGCTAGCCAAGCTGATATAAGCGGGTCTACATGTCGAGGCCAATCAACGAGAGAGGAAAATAAAACACGACCGGCGACGGGAAGACTTTCTGCGGAATCCCATAATTTTGATTCCATTGCTGCCAGCGACTCACATATCTCTGGTGAGAATTTTTTTAGTCCGGAAGCTACTGCTTGATTTCGAGCTTCCGCTGCCTCCTCAAACGTGGTGTGTTCCCTGCACAGGTCAAGGCATCCTTCTATATATCGAGGATGGATTGAATAAAATGCTGCTGTGACAGCAGAGTTTCCTGCTGCTCCAAGGGATGACCCGCGAGTGGCAATGTAATACCCAACACCGTCTGGCACTCCAAGCGCTGCATAGTTAGCGATTGCTTCTGGATCCCAGTAGATCCATCCGATGAGTTGATGTGAAACAAAAGCTGCTTTACGGCTGTGTTCGCGCCAAATAGTTGAATTATTTTTTTGCTGCTCGCCAAGATCAGGCACTGATTGCTGTTAGCCCTGTCCACCTGATGCATCTTGGACAGAAACTTTTCCAGCGCTAATCCAAGGCATCATTGCACGCAATTTTGAACCAACTTGTTCTATGCGGTGTTGACGACCTTTTTCTTCTAATGCATAAAAATTTTCTCTACCAGAATGAGCTTCAGCAACCCACTCTTCAGCGAAAGCACCTGACTGAATTTCGTCAAGAACTTTTTTCATTGTGACTCGAACTTGATCATTTATGACCCGAGGTCCTCGAGTTAAATCGCCATATTCGGCTGTATCAGAAACTGAATAACGCATACCTCCGATGCCTTGTTCATATATGAGGTCAACGATGAGTTTTAGTTCGTGTAGACATTCGAAATAACAGATCTCTGGTTGGTAACCAGCATCAACCAGCGTGTCAAAAGCACTTCTTACAAGTTCAGTGACGCCGCCACAAAGCACTACCTGTTCACCAAAAAGATCGGTTTCACATTCTTCAGTGAAAGTTGTTTCAATTATTCCTGCTCGAGCTCCACCTACTCCATCTGCATATGCTAATGCGAGGTCTTTTGCTCCGCCGGTTGGGTCTTGTTCCATCGCTATGAGACATGGAACCCCTCCGCCTTCAACATAAGTTCGACGGACAAGATGTCCTGGACCTTTAGGGGCAATCATGATGACATCAACATCTTCCGGAGGTGTTATCAGATTAAATCTAATGTTAAAACCATGAGCAAATGCCAGTGCGTCTCCAGTATTTAGATTGGGAGCGACATGTTCTTGATAAACCTCTGC
>CAJXEU010000119.1 GCA_913052525.1 uncultured Actinomycetes bacterium | reverse complement strand
TTTGGTGCTTGGGCGATTTATCGTTTTACCAGATTTGGCTTAGCAACAAGAGCAGCAGATGAAAACGAAAAAGGCGCAACTCTTCTTGGATACTCGCCACAATTTTTAGCAGGTCTTAACTGGGTTATTTCTTCGGTTCTTGCGGGTCTTGCTGGAGTTATTTTTCTACATAAGACAATGCCAAATCAGTTAAACCTTTATGTTGTTTCCGCTCTTGCGGCTGCTCTAGTCGGAGGTCTTACATCAATTCCTGGAGCTATAGCTGGAGGTTTAGGATTAGGAGCTTTCGCCAGTATGGGAGTAAGCGCAACTAGTTATTCATGGTGGCCAGATTGGTTGCCTGTTGATGGAGTCCGCGCTTTCGCTCCAGTTCTTGTTGTGATACTTGTGCTCTATTTCCGAGGACATAAATTACCTATTAGAGGAACTGTGGGTCTTGGTAGACAGCCGCGCGCGCCTGCAACTAAACACCCGATGGTTGGAGTTGGAGTCGGAGTAGCTATAGCGCTTGTAATGTCAAACATTTTTATTTCCAAATGGGAATCAACATTGACAATGACCTTGGTTGCGATTTTAGCGATGCTTAGCTTGGTTGTTCTTTTAGGTTTTCTGGGTCAGATATCCCTTGTGCAATGGACATTAGCTGGAGTTTCTAGTTTCGTATTGATTCGACTCGCATCAGATGGCGTAAAAGTTAGACCAATGGACTTTTTCGTGGTTTGGGGGCCAGGTTTGCCTGATCCCATAGCCGCATTAGGAGGAGTTATTGCAGCAGTTCTTCTCGGATTGCTAATTGGTCTTCCCGCGCTCAGAATTAGAGGTGTGCAACTTGCTGTTGTTACTCTTGCATCAATTGTGGCTATTGAAGATCTATTGATGCGCAACAGACCGCTTATGGGCACGGCTGCTCACACTATGAATCCGACTCCTAAACCTAGATGGTTTGGTCAATATGTGGGTGCTTTGGATGAGCAATCTAATCAGACTGATTACTGGTCGTTCACAGTTTTTGCAATAATTATTGTTGCCTTATCTGGGATTTTTGTAGTCAATTTGAGACGCGGAATTATAGGTCGAAGATTTTTAGCCATTCGTTCAAACGAAAGGGCTGCTGCTGCAGCGGGTGTAAATGTTGCGCGAACAAAAATGCTCGGATTTGGGGTTTCTTCATTCTTGGCTGGACTCGCTGGAATGCTAGTTGCCTACAAGATGCCCATGGTTACAAGTGAATTTTTCAGTCCTTTTGTAGGTCTGGCAATGATAGCTTTCGTTTATTTAGGTGGGATAACGACAGTATGGGGAGCAGTCCTCGGAGGAATGCTTGTTGGGGGAGGGTTACTCTCAGAATTCGGCTCTCTCCACTTTGAAGGGATAACTCAGGCATACATAAATGCAGTAGGTGGAATAGGTCTAATAGTCAATGCCGTGCTAACTAGTGGAGAAGGTATCTCCCTTTCAGTCACAAATCAAGCAAAGGCTTTGGTAGCCACGATGAGGGGTACGACTCCACAGGTATATGAGAAAGAGGAACTGGTTTCAGCAGAGGAGGTAAATGTATGAGCAGCCTTCTTGAAACAAAGGGATTGACTGTAACATTTGGTGGCTTGAATGCTAATGACAACGTAGATATAGAGGTAGAGAAAGGATCATTTGTTGGGCTCATAGGCCCTAACGGGGCAGGGAAGACTACTTTCATTGATGCCATTACGGGATTTGTACCTACATCAGCGGGTTCAGCGGATTTTAACGGTCATGATTTAAATGATTTAAAACCCCATGAACGAGCTCAGTTGGGTTTAGTGCGTACTTTTCAATCTTTGGAGCTTTTTGAAGATTTGTCAGTTAGGGATAATCTGCTTGTCGCTGCCCATCCAACCACCTGGTACACCCTTGCTTTAGATGTATTTAGACTTCGTCAGAGTAATAAAGAGATTGAAGAACGAATTGATTGGGCTCTTGAAGTAGCAGGCCTTACAGGATTAGAGGAAGAACTTCCTACGGATTTACCTCACGGTCAAAGAAAACTTGTTGGTGTAGCAAGAGCTTTAGCGGCACAACCAAATCTGGTTTTACTGGATGAACCAGCGGCAGGTTTAGACACTGCTGAAAGTAATGCTTTAGGAGCACATTTAAGGGGACTTCTCAACCATGACGTAACTGTTTTTTTAATTGATCATGACATGGGACTTGTTTTAAGCGTATGTGACTTTATATATGTTATGGATTTTGGAAAGATCATTGCATCTGGAACGCCAGAAGAGGTTCGATCAAATCCAGAAGTGATAGCGGCTTATTTAGGTGAAGAAGCTGGTGAAGTGCAGGCAAAGTCAGCTGAAGAATTACGCGGCATGTCAGATACGGCAGGTGAGTGATGACTCAAAATAGCGAACAACTACTTACGATAGAAAATTTGAACACGGGATATGCAGGTGTTCCCGTGGTAAGGGAACTCAATATCCATTTAGATCAAGGAGAGGTAGTTGCACTGCTAGGTCCAAATGGAGCTGGAAAAACTACAACACTTTTGACAATTTCAGGGATCATTCCACTTTTAAGCGGAAATGTAACTGTTCTTGGTGAGCAGGTAGATTCAAAGAATCCACATAATAATGCTCGTCTCGGTTTAGCACACGTCGCCGAAGATAGGTCACTTTTTTTCAACTTGACAGTTAAAGAGAATCTCCAACTGGGTTTACGAGGGGACAAAGATTCACAACAAGAGGGATTGGAAAAAGCACTTGAATTATTGCCGGCATTAAGACCTTTGATGGATCGACGTTCGGGGCTTCTTTCTGGTGGTGAACAACAGATGCTTGCAATGGCTAGGGCTCTAGTTTCAAAACCTAAACTTTTATTAGTCGATGAAATGAGTCTTGGTCTTGCTCCCATAATAGTAGAGCAACTGCTTCCGATAGTTCGGAACATTGCCGATGAAACAGGAGCAGGAGTATTAATAGTTGAACAACACGTGCATCTAGCTTTACAGGTAGCCGACCGGGGTTATGTTATGAATCATGGGGAATTAGTAATGTCAGGTTCAGCTTCTGACCTTTTAGATTCTAAGGATCTTCTTGAGGCTAGTTACCTTGGTGGCGATATTGACCAAGAGAGTGTTGAATGATGACTCCAATAAATATCATTTCAGCGGCTCGTGTAGGATTTTCAATTCTGTTCTTATGGATTGTGTTAGCTGGCAATTGGGTTAATTTGAAAAATGAAAGCTTTGGAGTTTTTGATAGCCAAGGAGGAGCTGGTTTCGGAATAGTTGCTGTAGTGCTTGGATTTTTAATGCTTCTTGTTTCTTTGACCCTTGCAGCAGAAAAAGAATTTATTATTAAGCGACTTGCCATGGGTGGTAATCAAATTCTTTTAACTTTGGGATTTGCCTCATTTATAACGGTTTTAAGTTTTCTAATAATTGTTCACTCAGGGTCCTTTCGTGCTCTGGGTGGAGTGAGGGGTGCAGGCTGGGGGGCAGCTGGAGCTGGTTTAGTTGCATATTTTTTACCTCAGGCAGTAATGGCCGGATTTGGTTTCCTTGGAGTTTCGTCTTCAACACCATTAAATGAATCAGATAGACAAAAAATTGGATTCGCTGTTTTCGTTTCCGGGGTGCTGATAGCCGTAGCTCCTTTATTTGAATGGTTCAAGACAGAAGAAGGAGCTTGGACCGGTTATGAACCGGGGGCACCAAGGATGGGATACTTATTACTAGCTCTTGGCGGGGTAATGGCGCTTGTAGGTTTTATGCGCTTGAGACCAAAAGGTTTAGCAGAGCCTGGAGGGCGGTTATCACATCCACACTTACAAACAGTTGTTTCAATGTCTGTTATTTTTCCACTTATCGGATGGTTAATTACTGGATTTCAGCGAGATGATATGTCCACAGGTGTTGGGGTGTGGATTGGGTTAATCGCCGGAATACTTCTTCTTGGAGTGTCAGTATTTGAATTAACTAAAAGAGAAGTGACCGCTTCTTAGCTTACGTTTACGGGAGCGCCTAAGTCGACAGGGAATTTATCTCTACCGCGGAGAATTATTCGGGAATTAAACGTTGGTTCTTCGGTAATTGAAATTTCTGGAAAACGCCTTATCAGTTTAGTAATGGCAATTTCCCCTTCCATTTTAGCTAAGGCAGCTCCAAGACAATAATGGACTCCGCTACCAAAGGAAACATGCCTAGAGGCATCTTCTCTTTTCACGTCGAGTTGATGTGCTGTTTCACCCCAGAACCTTGGATCCCGATTGGCACTTCCCAAAGCAGTTAAAACCAATTCTCCGGCTTTAACATGGATGCCCGATAATTCCATGTCTTCTAAGAGTAGTCTTCCTGAATTTTGTACGGGGCTATCGAAACGCAAAAGCTCATCTGCGATTGTGGAATCAACAGAAGGGTCATTTATAACTAACTGAAATTGATCAGGATTGTTTAAAAGAGAGTGAGTTCCATTCCCAATCAGATTTACAGTCGTCTCATGACCAGCCACAAAAAGAAGTGAAATCATTGAAAGAAGCTCTGGTTCGGTAAGACCTTCTCCACCTTCCTCAACGGCAATCAAATCACTAAGAAGATCATCTCCGGGCTGGTTGCGTTTCCAAGCAAGAGCTTCAGTTAAATAATTATTTAACTGGGCACCACCCCAAATAGCTTCGTCTACCTGTTCAGGACTGATATTCGGTTCGAGAGTTTGCACTAAAGTTTGCGACCATTTTCTAACATTTAGCATGTCGGCATCTGGAAGACCCAACATTGAATGTATGACCACAAAAGGAACGACAAAGGAAAAATCTTTTATCAGGTCGATTTCTCTTTTTTCAGCTAGTTGATCAAGTAAGTCTTCCACGATCTCGGTTGTTGTAGAGCGCATTTTTTCAATACTTC
>CAJXEU010000118.1 GCA_913052525.1 uncultured Actinomycetes bacterium | reverse complement strand
TGAAAGCCGGCGACTTTAACCGGGTCGAAGCTGATGCGATTGCTCAAGTGGAAGCAGGTGCACAAATGCTGGACGTGAATGCTGGAATTCCTTTAGCTGATGAACCTGCCCTGCTTTCTAAAGCAATTGAATTAGTCCAATCTGTTACTGATGTTCCGTTATCAATTGATTCTTCGATTATTGAAGCTTTAGAAGCCGGGCTATCTGTTTATAAAGGCAAGGCTCTCGTTAACTCCGTAACTGGAGAAGAGGCAGTAATGGAGAGGGTGTTACCGCTTGTCGCAAAATATGGGGCTGCAGTAGTTGCTATATCAAATGATGACACCGGTATTTCTGAAGATCCCGATGTTCGATTCAACGTTGCTCAGAGCATTGTCCAACGGGCTTCTGACTACGGAATTCCTGCCGAAGACGTAGTGGTAGATCCATTAGTAATGCCTATTGGGGCAATGGGTACTGCTGGTCAACAGGTGTTCGCACTAGTCCGTCGTTTACGTGATGAACTAAAAGTAAATACCACATGTGGAGCTTCAAACATAAGTTTTGGCTTGCCGAATCGTCATGCTGTAACTGGTACTTTTATCGCTATGGCTATCAGCCACGGTATGACTTCCGCCATCATGAATCCCCTTCATGCTGAGGTAAAAACTGCAATTCAAGGTGCGGATGTTCTCATAGGAGCTGACACTGATTGTGCAAAGTGGATTAGAGACAATAGAGACCCTGCTTCTCCTACCCGTGAACGACGTGGTGGCCGTCGTCGCCCGAGTAATTAGTTTGAGTTCTACTCATGATCGCTCTTTGCTATGAGTGAAAAGAATCTTGTCTTTTTTACTCCCTCTGGGCTAAGGGGAGAATTTACAGATGGAACAACCGTTCTTGATGCAGCAAGACAACTTGGTGTTGATCTTGATTCCGTTTGTGGTGGGCGCGGAATTTGTGGCCGTTGCCAAGTCCAGCCGATGTTTGGTGAATTTGCCAAACACGGTATTTCTTCCGAAAAGGATGGACTTTCACCACTAGGAGGTAAAGAAACTTCCTATAAAGGAAGACGCCCACTTGGAGAAGTAAATCGTTTAGGTTGTTCTGCCATCATTTATGGTGACCTGATCATTGACGTTCCTGAAGAAAGTCAAGTACACCGGCAGATCATCAGAAAAGACATTGATTTAGGTGAAATCATTCTCGACCCCGTTTTCAAGTTATGTCTAATTGAGGTGGAAATAGATGAGGCCTCTGACTTCGAAAAAAAAGTCCTTGGAGCTTTAGCCGATCAGTGGAATTTAGAGAACCTGACTCTAGAGAGTGAGACGTCCCTGATGGGCCATGAGAAACAAAGTAACTCCACAACTCTAACTGTAGGTATCCGAGATCAAGAAAAAGTTGTCGCTGTATGGTCCGGATTACAAGAGCGAGTTCTGGGGATAGGTATTGACATAGGGTCAACAACTATTGCCGGTCATCTTTGTGATTTGACTTCTGGAGCTGTTTTGGCTACTGCAGGAATCATGAACCCACAAATTCGTTTTGGTGAAGATTTAATGAGTCGAGTTTCGTACGCGATGATGAATCCTGGTGGCGAAACTGAGATGACCGAAGCTGTTCGCGAAGTTTTAGATTCTTTAATTGGAGAGCTCTGCGAAGAAGGTGAAGCACAAAGAGAAGAAATCTTAGAGATCACTATTGTAGGCAATCCAGTAATGCATCATCTTTTTCTTGGGCTTGACCCGATACCTCTTGGGCAGGCCCCTTTTGTTCTAGGGCTTAAAGATGCCGCAGATTTCTATGCAGACGAATTAGGTCTTTCTTGCCATCCTGCATCCCGAGTGCATGTTCTTCCTTGCATCGCAGGACATGTCGGAGCTGATACCGCAGCAGTAGTACTAGCGACTCGCCTAGAAAACTACGAACAAAATGAAATAATTGCCGTCGTTGATGTGGGGACCAACGCTGAAATTGTTCTTTCAGGGAAGAACCGTGTTCTCGCCGCTTCTAGCCCAACAGGTCCTGCATTTGAAGGAGCCCAAATTAGTGCCGGGCAACGAGCAACACCAGGAGCAATTGAAAGAGTCCGAATAGATCCAGAAACTGGAGAGCCTCGTATCAAAGTACTAGGAGTGGATGAATGGTCAGATGAAACAGGATTCGCTAAAGCCGTCTCAGCTACAGGGGTTACTGGAATTTGTGGATCAGGAATTATTGAAGTTGTCGCAGAAATGTACCTTTCAAGGTTGATAAGTGAAGATGGAATCATAGGAGGGCCAGAATCTTTACCTTCTCCTCGATTACGACCTAATGAAAGGACTGTTCAGTATCTTCTCTATGGATCTGGCGAAGACGACTCTTCTATTTTCATTACTCAAAATGACATCCGCGCTATTCAACTAGCTAAAGCTGCTCTTTACGCTGGTATTCGGTTACTCATGGATCATCTTGAAGTTAAAAAAATTGACCATATTCATCTTGCCGGAGCTTTTGGCAGTCATATAGACACCATTTATGCCACAGTCTTGGGTTTGATTCCTGACTGTGATCAAGATCATGTCAAAGCAGTTGGTAATGCGGCGGGTACTGGTGCTGTGATTGCCCTACTCTCCGGCCAAGAGCGGCAAAAGATTCAAGACGTTGTTGATCAAATTGAGAAAGTTGAAACAGCTACTGAACCTGATTTCCAAAAACACTTTGTTGAAGCTATGGCTATACCTCATCTATCTGCTGAGTACCCCGAACTATCAAAAGTGGTTACATTGCCAGAGAGAGAAATGAAATCTTCTGAGAGTCAAAGCCCGAGGCGGCGACGTAACCGCAGTACTCGTGAAAGGAATTAAAAATGAGTGATACTCCTAGGCGAAGATCAGGAGGTCGTTCTGCTCGACAGTCAATTCGAAAGAACGCCGCTCAAGAAACCAGCTCTTATCTCACAAGATCCATAAGCCCAATGGAGGTTGTCTCTGATGAAGGATTATCAACAATTGAGTACAATGCTGACACGATTTTGGAAGAGATCGGGATGGATTTCAGCGACTACCCATCAGCTCTAGATCTATTTAAAAATGCTGGAGCTCAAATTGACGGGGAAAGAGTTCGTTTTCCACGGGGTCTGTGTCGTGAAATTGTCACCAGTTCTGCTCCTTCTACTTACACCCATCATGCTAAAAACCCAAATAGGTCTGTTGAAATCGGTGGAAATTCCATGGTGTTTGTTCCTGCTTATGGGTCTCCTTTCGTTCGTGATCTTGATCATGGACGGAGATACGCGACGATTGAAGATTTCAATAATTTCGTGAAGTTGGCCTACATGAATCCACACATGCATTTATCAGGTGGCACCGTTTGCGAGCCAGTTGATGTACCGGTGGCTCATCGTCATCTTGACATGATTTATGCTCATCTCCGTTATAGCGATAAACCATTTATGGGCTCTGTCACTGCGGCAGAACGGGCACAAGACTCTATTGATATGGCCAAACTAGTTTTCGGTGCTCAATTTGTTGAAGAGAACACGGTGATGACGAGTTTGATAAATGCTAATTCTCCTATGGCATGGGATGCCACAATGCTTGGAGCCGCTGAGACCTACGCCAAGAGCATGCAGGCAACCATGATTAGTCCATTTATTCTCGCCGGAGCTATGGCACCCGTAACCGTAGCTGGAGTGGCTTCACAAACTCTGGCTGAAGCTCTTGCCGGTATGACTTTCGTTCAACTTGTGAAGCCAGGAGCTCCAGTGATTTTTGGGTCCTTCGCTTCTTCTATGTCGATGCAAACTGGCGCACCTACTTTTGGCACGCCGGAGCCTGCTCTAGTCCTTTACACCGTCGCTTCACTAGCGAGACGATTAGGGGTCCCGTTTAGATCGGGAGGAAATTTGTGCGCTTCGAAAATACCTGATGCTCAAGCTGCTTCTGAAAGTATGTCAACCATGCTTCCAGCAGTGAACGCTGGAGCCAACTTCATACTCCACTCTGCAGGCTGGCTTGAAGGTGGTTTAACGATGGGTTACGAAAAATTTATTATTGATGCAGATCAATGTGGCCTCTTGGCAAAATTTGTTTCTGGAGTTGATCTTTCTGAAAATGGACAAGCCATGGACGCCATACGGGAAACTGGACCAGGACAACATTTCTTAGGATCTGCACACACCTACAACAATTTTGAAACTGCTTTCGCACGGTCGGAAATAGCGAACAATGACAGTTTTGAACAATGGGAAGAAGATGGCAGCCTTGACGCAGCGCAACGAGCTAACAAAATATGGAAAGAAACACTGGCAATTTACGAAGCTCCCGAGATGGATCCGGAAATTGATCAGAAACTTCTTGACTTCATAACTATCCGTAAAAAGGAAATTCCAGATACCTTTGAATAAACTTTTATCCCACCATGCGGAAAGCCCATCCCACATGGTAGTAAAATCCTGAATGTTTGAAATAAACTTAATAAATCTCAACTAAAAGACTACCCACCTAATAGAAACTTGGAGAATGAACCGTGTCATTCCTTTCTGATTTAGAAATAGCCCGATCCGCAAAATTGCGTCCACTAAACGATGTTGCGGCTGATGCTGGAATCCCGTCAGAGTACCTTGAGCTCTATGGAGAAGGTGCAGCCAAGATAAAACTTGAAGCCATAGAAGCAATGAATAACCGAGATAAAGCGCGATACGTCGTAGTCTCCGCCATTACCCCAACCCCGCTAGGTGAAGGAAAAACAACAACTGTTGTGGGGTTAGGACAAGGGTTCAGCCATATTGGCAAAAAAGCAACAATCGCCATACGTCAACCGTCAATGGGTCCTACTTTCGGAATTAAAGGAGGTGCAGCTGGTGGCGGTTACAGCCAAGTGGTGCCGATGGAGTTACTTAATCTGCATCTAACTGGAGATATGCATGCAGTTACGGCAGCAAACAACATGTGCTCA
>CAJXEU010000117.1 GCA_913052525.1 uncultured Actinomycetes bacterium | reverse complement strand
TTCTCATGGATAACTATTCAGACATAGAACATATAAACGTAGGAACCGGTCAGGATGGTTCGATAGCTGAACTGGCTGAACGAGTGCGTGATTTAGTGCATCCAGAAGCAAAAATTTCTTTTGATACTTCTAAGCCAGATGGAATGCCGCGAAAAGTTTTAGACATCTCTAAAATCAAGGATCTTGGCTGGGAGCATCAAATCTCACTCACTGAAGGTCTAGCTTCTACGTATAGTTGGTTTCTAAAAGCATTAGAAGAAAACGAAGCCCGACTCTAAGAAAAGTTATTCTTGCTTAGACTTCCCAGCGGACTTTTGAGCCTTCTTCCACTCTCTAACACTTAACAATGCTTCAGGTCCGTCTATATCTGCGACAGAGCGGGGAGTGTTATCAGCAAATGGGCCGGCGTAATCCATCCACCCTTCTGGAGTTACCCCCATTCGTTTAGCGAGTAAAGCGATAAAAATCATTGTTTTTTCAGCGCCATATCCTGGAAGTTCTCGAATTCGCTTAGACAGTTCTTCTCCAGAGACTCCCTTTTCCCAAAGCCCAGCAGGATTTCCGTCATAATAATCAACAAGGTATTGACACATTTCTTGAATTCTTTTACCCATAGAAGCAGGAAAACGATGGATAGCTGGTTTTTCACAGCATAAAGAAACGAAGGATTCAGGATCATATGCAGCTATTTCTGAAGCATCCAGATCTCCGAGACGTTCAAAAAGCGTAGCGGGGCCACGGAAAGCCCATTCCATAGGAACCTGCTGGTCTAACAGCATTCCAATTAGTAAAGCGAGCGGATTGGAATTAAGGAGATGATCCGAATCTGCGTTCCCGGTGATTGCAAGTGTTCCTTCAGGAAAAACAGCCATATGAGTATCCTTACAACTTTCTTGAGAATTAAAGTACGTACCTAGTTAATTCTAGATCTATAAATGAAAAAGAGAAAATCACTTGGCATCATCATGAAGGAAGAAAACACAGATTAATGCTGGCACGAACTAGGGTCTGAATTCATGAACGAATCCAGTCAAGTGGTTTACACAGATGGCGCCTGTTCAGGAAACCCTGGTCCAGGTGGATGGGCTTGGGTAATTCCTGATGGTTCATTCGCAACTGGATTTGATCCGGCGACCACGAATCAACGCATGGAACTGACCGCGACATTAGAAGCCCTTAGAAGCATTGAAGGTTCGCTGCTTGTTGTAAGTGATTCAACATATGTTGTGCATTGTTTTCGTGATCGCTGGTGGGAAGGATGGATTCGCCGAGGATGGGTCAACAGCCAGAAAAAAGCTGTTGCAAACCAGGATTTGTGGAAACCATTAATAGACCTTTATCTAGAACGGCGAAATGTTGAGTTCAAATGGGTGAAAGGACATTCAGGTGATCGCTGGAACGATGAAGCTGACCGTCTTGCCGTAGATGCAGGAACCCGTCAAGTCAATTTGCGAGGTTGAGAAGGTTTAACCACTTAATAATTGACGCCTTGGGAGTCCGTGGAGTGGCAACAACTACTAACACCTTCCGTAGTTGATCTGACTGACTAGCTGTCATCGTCAAATTCGGTCCACACATCTGAACTTCAGTGTTCTCTTCTGACCTTTCATTAACACTCAGAAATCCCTTAACGCGCACAACCCCTGAAGGACGGCTTTTCTCCCACACCTCAATAGACGCAAGGTCGACTGGCTTAGGGAACTCAAGAGTGACAGAAACATGATCAATTGGAGAAATATTTCTTTCTACTCCTACTTCCTCAAGTCCAAAAAGCATCGAAGCGGAAATAGGGCTTCGTAAAATCATGGCAGAACTCAAACTCTTCAACCATTGCTCTACTATATGGATCTCATCATCTTCTAGTAAGTCACAATGAGATAACAAAACAAGATCCGCTGCTGCGATCTGAGAGCAAATTGTTTCTCCTACATAGGGGTCTCCGCTTCGCTCAATAACAGTTGACGCATCAACAAGAACGACCACTCCATCTAAAAAATATCCGGGGGTGTGACCCCATTGAGCGATTTTACGAGGCTCTCCAACACCAGAAACTTCAACAACTACACGATCAATTTGATCGGACCGGGCCCTGATCTGAGTCAGAGTTTCAGCGAAACCATCGATTAGAGAACAACAAATACAACCATTAGTCAAACTGATTGTGTCTCCGTCATGGCTTAAAATCAGGGATTCATCAATGTTGACTTCCCCAAAGTCATTAACCACGATGGCTAAACGCCCAATTGTAGAATCGGTTAAAAGATTATTGATCAGACTAGTTTTACCCGCCCCTAGGTAACCCCCGATCACGGTAAAAGGGAGCACGTTTTCAATCATGTGTTTTCAGCTGGAAAAATCTTTCCACCCGACATAGTCCCCCAGATAGGAACATCTCTTAAATCATTAGGGTCAATTGTGTAAGGGTCTTCTTCAAGAATAGCAAGATCAGCAAACTTTCTAGGAGCGATAGATCCGATTTCACCATCCATCTTTAATTGGTATGCCGCACCCAAAGTCACTGCATGTAAAGCTTCATCAACAGTGATTTGCTCTTCAGCACCTAAAACAAATCCAGAAGCAGTCCTACGATTAACAGCAGCCCAAGCAACATGAAGCGAACCTAAAGGAGTCACCGGAGCATCACAATGCATTGATACAGGTACTCCTGCATCAAGAGCGGTTCGGGCAGAATTCATACGAGCAGCTCTATCAGGTCCAACTGTTGAGGTGACGTGCTGATCTCCCCAATACCACGTGTGATTAGAGAACAAATTAACACACATATTTAGAGCCGAAATTCTTCGATATTGCTCTGGGCTCGTAAGTTGACAATGTTGAACGGTGTAGCGGTGATCAGTTTTAGGAAATTCAGATAAGAGAGTCTCGACTGTCTCTAAGAAGACATCAACTGCTTCGTCTCCATTGCAATGTACATGAATCAGCAAACCAGCTTCATGAAAGGGGCGAAGAAGTTCAGTGAGTTGTTCAGGAGGAAAAACCCACATTCCATTCGAACGATCATCAAGATAGCCAGGCCACCGAAGCCGCGCTGTGTAACCTTGGATTGAGCCATCTAACACAACTTTCACTGCCCCTAATCTCAACTTGTCACTAGATTTCTCTTTTGCAATTAATAGGTTCTCTGTTGATGTTTGACTCATGGCCGGAGAATCAAAAATGAACATCCGAGCCGGAAAAGCTTCATTGTCTACAACATCACGCCACTCATCAATAGTTGTTTGATTAGTGGACAAAGGGTTTCCAAGGTCAGTCAAAGTGGTGATCCCTGCTTTATTCGCTAATCGCCCCAAAGCCCATTTTGTATCTTGGGCTTTCATGCGACCAAAAAAAGACCGAAAAACTGTACCAGCGAGTGACATAGCGGCAGGTTCTTGAAGTTCACCAATCGGATTCCCCTCAGCATCCTTTGGTATCCCTTCCATAGGAGTTTCTGAATTGATTCCTTCCAAGTCCATTAATGCGGAGTTGACAGTGGCAAGATGAGCGCTTGCATGTAAGACAAATATTGGTCGAGATAAAGAAACCTGATCTAGGTGACTCCCCACGAGACGTTCTTCAGAAAAATAAATTGGATCTAAGCCCCAAGCCAGCAGAGGTTCATTTGGATCTTCAAGAGAATCGTCGGCTACACGTAAACGATCGATGACCTCATTTATATTTTTACAGCCTGTCCAAATCTTTCCGTTAGGATCCGACCGGTTAAAGAAACCACAATAAGTGTGCATCCATAGCCCCGCAGCCATCCCGTGACTATGGGCTTCGACAAAACCCGGCAAGAGTATTTTCCCAGCGAACGTGTTATCAACTTCGTAATTAGCAATGGAACGCATTTCGTCAAGAGTCCCTGCAGCAAAAAAACGTTCACCCCTTATCGCAACCGCAGAAACAGTAGGTCGAGAGGGGTCCATCGTGTAAATAGCGGCCGCTGGATAGATGGTTGTAACTTCCACACTCACACTCTAGTTCCTATAGGTCTCTTAGATTTCAATTAATCCGTGACAATCTATCTCTTTCGCGTCTAAAGTCAGAATTACCGAAGAGAGGAGGTGGTCCAGATTAGTAGCAAACGTTATGGGACTTCGGAGGTGGGTGGCCGCTAGGCGGTTCTGGACCATCTGGCGAAATTTCGCCAGCCACCCTCAGATTTGGTTGTCAGCATTGGTCCCATCTGGCATAAAGACCGTTCTGAGATATCCAGAAAAGTTCTAACAATTTGAACTCTGGGGATGCACTTTTGTGCATCCCCAGACTATTTTTCACTGAGAAGAAAAAAAGATAGAAAAGGTGACATTAGGAGAGAACGGCAGATAACAGATTCAGAGCGCCTCACCTATAAAAATGATGGCAGCGCTTATCTCGTTCCAATTAAGAAGAAATTTTCTCTTTCTTAGTGTGGCGCCAGATAAGCCAACCAAAAAGAAACTGAAAAGGAAGACGTACGAAGTTTCGCACACGAACATCAGAAGCATCTTCCATACGGATAGTTTTCCCAAACTCGTCAGTCTCAAAACCAACATCGTTGATAAACATGTCAATATTTGCTGGATAAACAGCAACTAATAGAAGTAGTAAGCCCCAAGCCGCTTGACGCCTACTCTTTTTAGGAATAAGCGCTAAACCAAGAAAAATTTCAGCAGTTCCAGATACAAGATTCGCGAAAGTTGGATTCGGAAACCATCTTGGAACAATCGCTTCAAAAAAGTCTTGATTGATGAAGTGGTAAATACCGGCAGCTGCAAACGAGCCCCCAAGGAGAAAAGCTTCAATATCATGTCGCGCATTTTTGTCTCGAAAAATATTACGAGAGTTCATCGATTCTCTTTCTAAAGTTGTTCAAACCTGTATAAACACTATTCCGTTATTCGTATATTCTCCGCTATTCTGCAGGTATGGACAAACCATCAGTTTTTTCTCATAGCCAGTTTCTTGGAGACA
>CAJXEU010000116.1 GCA_913052525.1 uncultured Actinomycetes bacterium | reverse complement strand
TCTGGTCCAGTTATTAGGGGTTCGAGTCCTCTCCTCCGAGCAAGAGGCGGCAAGAAACGCTGTCGCTAAGATAAAGATCTACAAAGAAAGTATTCTTTGTATTGGTTAAGCCCCGTTCGTCTAGAGGCCTAGGACGCCAGATTCTCATTCTGGTAGCACGGGTTCAAATCCCGTACGGGGTACAAAGTTAGAGCCGACCCATTTGGGTCGGCTCTAACTATATGAAATCAACACCAGCCAATAAGAGTGCCCACATGAAGAAGTAGTAGAAACAGATCATGACAGATGAAGCAATAAGGGCAGGATTTCCAGATCCGCTACTTGAACCTTTCCAAATCGGAAAAGTGGAATTTGCCAACCGGATATTCTCAAGCAGCCATGCTCCTGGCTACAACACTGATGGAACACCTTCAAAAAGATACATCGCTTACCACGAAGAAAAAGCACGAGGCGGGATTGGTTTAACCATGATCGGAGGGTCAAGTAACGTCTCCATCGATTCAGCATCACTATGGGGGCAACTGAATTTCGGACAAGATGAAATCATTGACCCTCTCATAGAAATGACTGACCGTATTCATTCATACGGCACAGCAATTATGTGCCAGATAACCCACATGGGAAGACGCAATGTCTCTAATGACGGTGATTGGTTACCGACAATCGCTCCTTCTTCAATACGCGAACCAATGCATAGAGGTTGGCCTAAGGAGATGGATAAGAACGACATAAAACGAGTTACAGCCGACTTTGCTTCAGCAGCAAAACGTGCAAAAAGGTCGGGGCTGGATGGCATAGAACTCTGTGCTACGAGTCATTTAGTTGATCAATTCTGGACCCCACTTGTTAACAAAAGGACCGATGAATATGGCGGTTCAATAGATAACCGTCTTCGTTTCACCTTTGAAATCTTAGAAGCAATACGAGAAACAGTCGGAGAATCTTTCCTTCTAGGGATCCGAATGATCGCTGATGAAGATCAAATAGGAGGTTTAAGCACGGAAGAGAGTAAAGAAATCGCTCAAAAGATTGCAGAAAGCAACCTCCTAGATTTCTTAAATATTGCAAGTTCGTCCTTGGCTACTGAAGCAGGACTGTCAAAAGCGATTCCACCTTCGGGAACTCCTCTTGCTCCGTATTTACCGTTGGCAGCTTCAATAAAAGAAACGGTGGATATACCAATCCTTCATGCAACACGCGTGACCGATATTTCGTCAGCTCGCTACGCAGTAGAAAGTGGTTCAGTTGATCTTATTGGTATGACTCGAGCGCATATGGCTGATCCACACATCGTGCGGAAAATAAAAGAAAACCAAGAAGAAAGAATTAGAGCTTGCGTCGGAGCGTCTCTATGCATAAATCGATTACATCAAGGATTGGATGCAGCATGCATTCAAAATCCGTCAACAGGGCGAGAAACTTTTATACCTCAATTGATATCACCGGCAAGAAAAGATTCTAAAAAAGTTGTGGTCATCGGAGCAGGCCCAGGAGGGCTAGAGGCGGCAAGAGTATGTGCGGAACGCGGACACGAAGTACTTCTAATGGAAGCACAAAGCCAAGTTGGAGGACAGGTGGTACTCGCAGCTCGGGCCAGTGAACGGCAGTCTGAACTTTTAGGAATCACACAATGGCTGACTTCAGAAATTCAACAACTCAATGTAGAAGTACGACTCAACACAGTCGCAGAAACACAACAGATTCTTTCTGAGAAACCTGACGTAGTCATAACCGCAACTGGAGGGTGGCCAGAAAAGCCTCCCTTACGAGATGGAGAAAATCTTATTTTTACAACAACGGAAGTTTTATCAGGAGAAGTAAAGATTCCAGAGAGTGTTCTAATCTTTGATGACCATGGTTCAGAAAGAGCGCTTTCCGTAGCAGAGTATCTGTATTCACATGACGCGAAATGTATAGAAATCGTCACGCCTGATCGACTAATAGGCCATGACCTTTCATCTACCACTGGTCCGGCTTATCTGAAAATGCTTCATGAAATAGGAGTGACTCTGACGCCCGATTATCGGCTTATAGAAGCAAAACGCGATGAAACAAAAATTCAAGCAGTGTTCCGAAATGAATATACAGCAGCAGAGATTTTCCGTACTGTGGATTTGGTAGTAGCAGAATACGGGAGTTCACCTAATGATGAACTTTTTAAAGACCTGTGTCAGCACTCGGTAAACGATGGAGTCACTGATTTAGAAGCTTTACGAACAGGGGGGCCTCAACCAAGACCGCACAAGGCCTTTATCTTGCATCGAATAGGAGATTCTGTAGCAAGCCGCGATATAGCCGCAGCGATATATGAGGCGCGACGTCTATGTCAAAGCCTCTAAAGACTAATATTTATTTTTCCAATCTTCAGGCCAGTCTTCTTCACTGAGGTGCCATTCATCAGTGCGAAAAGTGAGGCCTGTAGCAGAAGCAACTAATTCTCCACCTACACGTAATTCAATTTGATAACTAGCAAAACGGCGTGACCTACTAGATTCAACAGCGGAAGCGACAACTTCATCCCCAGTACTGACTCCTCGATGGTAAGTGATGTCTGCTTTCATAGCGAGAGATTTTCTTCCGTAACTATTTGAAGCAAAAGATAAAGCAACGTCGGCGAGAGTGAAAAGAAAACCGCCATGGCCAACACCAAGAAAGTTGGTGAAATTTTCCGTCAAGACACTTCGGACAGAAGACTCACCTGGCGCCCAAGCTATTTCAGTGACACCTATTGACTTGGCGGTAGGGTCATCTAAAAAAAGTTGATTTAAATTATTTTTTAAAACTGTCGGAAGATCTAACACAATGAAACCGTACCTTTTTTTAACCATTTTTTCGCTTTGGGAGAACGAAGTTACGTTATTAGTGCTATTTTAAATTTAATGTCCTTTTAAAAGAAAATGAAGTAAGTAATGATTGTAGATGGTCGGAAAGTTAGAGCTGCTAAAACTCATTCAGTAATGCATGACAAGATTCTTGAAGCCGCACGAGAACTTCTTCAAGCAACGGAGTTCATTGATTTAACAATTCCCATGATTGCTCAACACGCCGGATGTTCAGTTCCTACTATTTACAACCATTTTCCAGGAGCTCTTCAAGATATCTACGTACAAGTCACTGAAGTAACTATCAGGAAAGGACTATTACGTAAAGACTTTGGGCGTGGAAGATTAAGTCCTTCCGACTACATGGGCTCTCTTCTAGAAGGCCTCGCTGAAACAGTTTTAGAAAATAAAAATGTGGCAGCAGCAATCATGACTTATGCTCCACAAGCCGCGGCTGAGGGGAACTGGGACCCTGAACTTCTTCAGATGCTTGAGCCCCCTATTCGAGGCGTGATGAGCGAAATGCAACTTTTAGTTGATTCAGAAGAGGTAGCTTTTATTTGTTCAGTGATCATTCGTGGAGCGGTGACTTCTTGGACTCAGAACTACATCACTGACAAGGAATTTTATGATTATGTATCGCAATCTTTCCTAATGGCTATAAAAATAGTAAGTGACTAAGGCCTCAAATATGAAAGAAAATTTCGAACAGCAGCATGATTTACGAAAGCAAAGAGGGGAGGAAAAATACTCTGTAGTGCATGTATCAATAATTGAAGCAACGATTGAACTTTTAGATTCGAAGGTGTTTACAGACGTGACCGTTCCTCTTATCGCTCAGCAAGCAGGTTGTTCTGTTCCTAGTATCTACAATCACTTTCCTGGTGCTTTACCTGAAATATTTCAACACGCTTCAGCCACCGTAAGAGACCTAGGTTTTAGATTCAACCAAGAGAAGGTGAATCAAGCAACGGGCATGGATATTCTCGAAATAATGCTGGAAGGATTAAGTGAAGTTTACATCAGCCACCGGAATATGTCTCACGCAATGGCTTCTTATGCAAACTATGCCGCAGTTAAGGGTGGTTGGATGCCAACCATCGCCACAACCTTAGAGCCTCTTTTTGAAAGAGTAAGAAAAGATCAAGAATTACCGGTTTCAGTAAAAGAGTTAGCACACTTGACAAGTGTGATAGGTAGAGGACTAAATCACTTTTGGTCCATTAATGGTCTCAGCGATGAAGAGTACTTAGAATTATTCTCTCAGTCAGCCAATATGGCACTTAAAGCAAAGAGTTGAAACTTAAGGTAAGCCTGCATGAGGCACATCGACTCTATGCATCCAGAGATTGCCATTTCCTGATCCAGATTGATCCGCATTAGAAGAATCTGCAGTCAGAACAAATAAAGTCGTCCCCTTATCTCCACCTAACATGCATGCGTATGGAACCTGAGGTGTTTCTACTTCCTCAAGGATTTCTCCGCCTTCTACGACACGAACAATGCGTGGAATGGAAGCATCAGCGAACCAGATAGCTCCTTCAGCATCCATCGTGCACCCATCAGGAAACATTCCAGGAACTTCAGCCCATAAGGACGGCTCAGAAAGGGAGCCGTCTTCTCTGATGGAGAAAGACCGATAACAATTACCGAAAGTCTCACCTACTATCAGAGTTTTTTCATCGGGAGTGATAACAGAACCGTTAGGAAAAGCTAATTCATCAGCAGCGATAGAAGTTTTCCCATCAGGAGAAACATGAATCACTGCAGCAGCACAAGGTTCAGTTTGGCCTTCAAGATCAAAACCAAAATTTCCGACATAAGCATGACCTGAAGAACTCACTACCATGTCATTGCAATGCCAAGTAGCCAAATCAGACAAATCAGCATGCACAAAAACTTCATCGCCAGTGACACGAAGAACTTGTCGCTTGATCATAGAAACAACCAGCATCGAACCATCAGGCATCCATCCAAGCCCCGAAGGTTGATCATCTAAAACCAACTCAACTTTTCGGTTACCATCGAAACCAACAGAATAAACCGTCTTCTGATGAAAGTCCGAATACCACAGACGTCCCTCATGCCAGCGTGGTCCTTCGCCAAAATCTATACCACCAATAAGATGCTTCAACTCATGTACCTCTTAACTTTT
>CAJXEU010000115.1 GCA_913052525.1 uncultured Actinomycetes bacterium | reverse complement strand
CAAGGTGTTGGTAATTAAGTCTCCACCAATGATCACATCACGCTCTGCTCTTAAACCATGCATCACAAATTTTTCAGGGGCAGTTGAAATAAGCGACATAACTAACTCGGGATCAAATCGAACTCGTTCTCCGTTCACCTCTGCGCCTGCATCGGCGAGTTGTTGTCTTGCCGTCTCATCTAAAAAGTTGATACCAGTTTCAGAGAGGACTCTTAGCGAAGATTGATGAATGGCTTCTAATTCATCTTCAGAAACAGCCTTCATGGGGTCAAAGCGCATTTGAGGCTGGCTGAAAGAGGGCTGTTCAGCAATCACGTCACGGGTCTTCGGCCTCTGGCTTCTCGCTCCTCGTCGCCGGTTCTCAGTCACAAGTCTTCACTTACAGGTTGAGGATTGATCTCAGGGACTAGATGCAACTCTTCTCCGGAGTAAGGATGGGCTCGTGCTACTTCTTCGTTGAGGACGACTCCTAAACCTGGTTCTTTAGAAGGGATAACTTTTCCGTCTTCCCATTTAATTGGGGTTTCTAAAAGATCCGCATGAAAACCATCGAAGGTTCCAATGCTTTCCAAAATAAGAAAGTTAGGAGAACAAGTAGCTAAAGCAATGTTGGCTGCAGCTACAACAGGTCCGCAGTAGCAATGAGGAGCAATAAGCGCATGATGTGTTTCCGCTATAGAAGCAATTTTTTTGCCCTGAAGGATTCCTCCGCTGCGCCCTAAGTTTGGTTGCAGAATCTGAGCAGCTTTTGCGTTCAAAACAGCAGCAAATTCTGAAATGGTTGTAAGTCTTTCACCGGTAGCGACAGGAATGCTTGTGCCAGAGGCAACAGTTGCCATGCCAGTTAAATCATCAGCTGGAACAGGCTCTTCGAACCAGAGGGGGTCGTACTGTTCGAGCCTTTTTGCAAGCCTCAAGGCGCCAGACGGGGTGAACTGGCCGTGGGTTCCAAAAAGGAGATCTGCTCGAGTTCCGACAGCTTCTCGTAAAGCAGAGATGTAGCTTTCGCTGAGGTTAATACGTTCTAACGAAGGTTGTCTTCCATCAAAAGCAGTGTAAGGGCCAGCTGGGTCAAATTTTATAGCGGTGAATCCCTTATTTAACTCAACTAAGGCTTGTTCAGCGGCTAATTCGGGCTGGGTGTAAAGATTTGGCTCATCTTTAGGGGCGTATGCATCTTCTGACGGCGGATAAAGATATGTGTAGGAACGTAATCCTTCGTGAACACGGCCGCCTAGTAAGTCGTAAACAGGACGGTTAGTTTCTTTGCCAATAATGTCCCAGCACGCCATCTCTAATGCGCTGATTACTCCACATAAAGTTGGATCTGGACGAGACGAGTAGCCGCTTGAATATGCTCTCCTCCAAAATGATTCAACATTGAAAGGGTTGCTGCCAACAAGCCATCGATCCGCTACATCCTCAATCATTTTGGCTACAAGATGTGGGTTAAAAGTAGCAACATATGCCTCGCCTACGCCTTTGACTCCGTTGTCGGTGGTGACAGTAACAAAAATAAAGTAACGGCCGCCGTGCCGTGGCGGAGGGTTGCCTACAACAAAAGTTTCAATCTCAGTTACTTTCATGGATTACCTCCAGGTGAAGCATCGTTGAAGACTATGAGAGTCCGTAATACTTGTCCAGTGCGAACTTCTTCAAAAGCTTTGTCTATGTCTTCCAACGGATGAGTGCTACTTATCATTGAATCAAGACTTAGTTCCCCAGTTAAATAATCATCTATAAGAGCAGGCACATCTATAGATAGTCGCGCCGTCCCCATCTTTGATCCAAGGATTCTCTGGTTCTGAGCAGCAAGGAGTCCGGGGTCAATGGTGAAGGTTGCGCCATCTGCGGGCATCCCTACTAAAACAAGGGCACCCATCGTGGAGACCAGTTCTATCGCTTCAGAGAGTGCAGTGACCGAAGATGTAGCAACAAATACATGATCAGCGAGCCTGCCCCCCGTAGCTTCATTTAGAGCTTCAACGACATCGTCGGTCTTCGGGTTAGCCGTATGAGTCGCTCCCATATCCATTGCAGCGCCATGTTTATGGTCTTCAGGATCGACGGCCAGAATTATTTCAGCTCCTGCGAGGCGGGCACCTTGAATGGCCCCTATTCCGACACCTCCACAACCAATCACTACCACGATGTCTCCTTCACCGACTTCAGCAGTGTTACGAGTAGCGCCTACGCCAGTTAAAACACCACACCCCAATAAAGAAGCAACAGAGAGTGGCATTTCTTCTGGGATTTCCACTACTTGTGAGTGGTGCACTAGTACTTGTTCTGCAAACCCACTGGTGTTGAGACCCTGAGAGACGGCTAATCCATCTTTATCTTTCAGAGGGCTCTTTACGTCCAAAGGAATCTCTCCCTCACAAGCAACATCTTGCCCCTTAAGGCATGGACGACACTGTCCACATGTTCTAATCAAAGAAACCACTACTGGAGTTCCAACTGTCACGTTTGAAACATTTTCTCCAATTTCAACTACGCACCCCGATACCTCATGTCCAAGAACTAAAGGAAAGTCCGTAGCCCACCCACCATCAACGTACATAAGATCGGAATGGCATATCGCACATGCTGATACCGCCACACGGACTTCTCCTGGGCCAGCAGAAGAAATAGTCAAATTTTCAATGGAAGTAGGCTCACCTACAGCACGATGTACGGCCGCTTGAATCTGGTGAGAATCGGGTCTATCCATCAACCGGACAGTACTAGACGCTGCCCTAAAATGCCCAGCCTCAGAGCCTAAAATTTTGTTGAATTACTGCTTGAAGGCATCCAGTGATCACGAAGCATTAAGAGGACCGAAAGAGAGACAAGCACAAGGATTAAACTAAGGGCTAAAGCTTCTTCAGGATTGGACTCCAAAGCTAAAAAAGTAGCCAAAGGAAGCGTTTGAGTTCGCCCTGGGAGATTCCCCGCAAAAGTAATAGTTGCTCCGAATTCACCTAAAGCCCGAGCCCAAGCAAGAGCTAAACCTGCGACCATAGCTGGCCTAACTTGTGGCAATGTGACGCGATAGAGAACTGATAGAGGCGGGAGTCCGAGTGTGCGTGCAACATTTTCCAACTCATGGAGTTGATCTTGCGAAGTGATAAGGGCGCTTTCCATGGAAATCACATAAAAAGGGAGAGAAACGAATACTGCAGCAACTACAGCCCCTGAGGTAGTGAAAGGCAAAGAGATATCAAACCAAGCATGCAACCATTGACCGATGAAACCCCCTCTTCCTAAAGCAAACAGTAAAGCTGTTCCCCCGACTACCGGAGGAAGAACCATTGGTAAAACCACAAGAGAACGGATAAATCTCCGACCAGAGAAATTAATTCTGGCTAACACCCAAGCCAAAGGTGTGCCGAGTATAAAGACAATCACGGTGGCGGCAAAACTAACAATCAGAGAGACTCGTAAAGCTTCAGTAGCAGTGGCGCTCGTAAGTAAGTCACCAAGTGAACTCCATGGAGCCCGTTGGAAAAGGCCAATAAATGGAAGAATCAGGAAAACAGTTGCTATTGCAGCGAGAACTATAAAAAATCGTTTCATGGAGATAAAAACCCGTATTGTGTCAGAATTTCGCTACTTTCCTCACTCAAAAGGTGGGCAGCTATCTCTGAGCCCCGAGATGTGAAAGAAACTCCGTGGTAGTCAACGCAAGGACACATGGGATTCTCAGGCCATACGGAGGTAATACGAGGTTCTGAAATAGCATCGGTAGCGTAAACAACTCCCAGATCAACTTCTCCAAGAGTCAATCGGCTGATCACTGAACGAACACTCGGCTCATATGTGTCTGCAGCGATCACCACTCCAAGTTCCCCGGCTGCTTTTCCACAAGGAACCTCTTCGGCACAGACGGCAATATCTAAATCAGCTCTAGTGAGGTCAGTGACACTAGAAATATTTTTCTCTGAGTCAACAGGAACAACAAGCGTGATGTAATTAGAGGCAAAGATAAATTCATCGACTCTTTCAATTTGCGGATCAAGAAGTTCGATATCTGCAGTCAAATACAAGTCAATTGGGGCTCCATCTTTTACTTGAGCACCAAGGTGATTAGATCCGCCATAAACAATAGTGATGCCCACCCCAGACTCTTCTTCATAGGAACTGAGTAGGTCAGGAAGTACTTCAATTAGGGAAGAAGCAGCAAAGATTGACACTGCCTCCTCAGATGTATCCGAGCACGCAACGCTTAACCCTCCTAAAGCTAGGAGAAGGAAAATCCAAAGGCATTTCATCGGGGGCGTTCAATCACCACATTTGTTGACTTAATAACAGCAGAAGCGAGCGCTCCTGGCGCCAACCCGAGGTCTTCGGCTGCTTCAGTTGAAATAAGAGAAACAATTCGATGAGGTCCAGCTTGGATTTCTACTTGAGTCATTACCTGATCTTTGACCACTCTCGTAACTAACCCAGTTAGTCGATTACGGGCGGATACGTCACTCTCTGACTTATTTGGGTCGTTAGCGCGGCTTTGAGCGAATAGGGCTAAGTCTTCTCCGTGAATTAAACGGTGACCGCCGTCAGTTCGATGGGCAGCTATTTCACCTGCGTCCACCCATCTTCTGACCATGTCCGCAGTGACTCCTAGAAGGTGTGCTGCCTCTCCAATTTTAAACTCGCTCATGCAAGATAATATATAAAAAAAACTTGCAAATGCGAATATTAAGAGCGTTTATTCTTTAATTTCTCAATATATGCAGTTTGAGCTTCTTTGCTTTCAGGATCTCGTAACGCATTACCGAGACCTTCAGCATCGGACCAAGAACGTACTGTCCCCACCATTTGTTCCGTAACAGCATTTGTGTGACGTTTTGTTGCCAGAATGGCCATGCGTGGGCGAGAAGCCACAGCTTCGGCAAGTGACTCGACAGCATCATCTAAATCTTCCGAGGGAACTACTGAATTCAAAAATCCTGCTGCTTTAGCTTCCGCTGCATCAAATGGCCGGCAAGTCATAACCAATTCTTTAGTTAGTGCCGGCCCAATCTCT
>CAJXEU010000114.1 GCA_913052525.1 uncultured Actinomycetes bacterium | reverse complement strand
TGGTTCGCTAACACTAATTGACAGAGTCTTGAGGCCTACTGGACCTCCATTGAACCTGGTACATAGCGAATCCAAAATGGCTCTGGTTGGTTTATCCAATCCTAGAGAATCTACCCCAAAGAACGCGAGACCTTCATTAGCAATATCCAAATTGATATGTCCCTTTGATTCCGGTCTTTCAATTTGTGCAAAATCTCTTACTTGGCGTAATAAGCGGTTACCGATACGTGGTGTACCACGTGACCTACGAGCAATTTCATTTGCTCCTTCAGAATCGATCTGAACTCCAAGTATGGTGGCAGCTCTTTCTACAATTGCTCTCAAGTCTTCTGGTTCGTAATAATCTAGACGTGCAGTTAAACCAAATCGGTCGCGTAAAGGTCCTGTGATAAGACCGGTTCTAGTGGTCGCTCCCACCAGAGTGAAATTCGGAAGTTCAAGCCTTATTGACCGTGCTGCTGGCCCTTTACCCAAGATGATATCTAGTTCGAAATCTTCCATTGCTGGATATAAGACTTCTTCTACCACTCTTGATAAACGATGAATTTCATCGATAAATAACACATCGCCGGGTTCGAGTTTCGTGAGAATTGCAGCCAAATCTCCCGCCCTTTCAAGAGCTGGACCTGAAGTTATGTGAAGCACAGCTTCCATCTCATTAGCCACGATATGTGCCAGAGTTGTCTTGCCTAATCCAGGTGGGCCTGCAAATAAGAAATGATCCGATGCTTGTTCTCGTTCGCGGGCTGCTGCCAGCATCACTCTTAGATGGCCTTTGAGTTCATCTTGGCCTACAAATTCTTCAAGAGAGCGTGGTCGGAGTCCAGCCTCTACCTCAATCTCTTGAGGTTCTTGATCTGGTGAGAGAAGTTCTTCGCGCATCAGTGGTCCTATTTTACTGCTAGTCGTTGTAGCGCTTCACGTAATAGGACCGCTACATCATCGCCTTCAAGATCTGTTAAAACAGAACGTGTTTCTTCAGCGCTATAGCCAAGTCCTATTAAGGCATCTCGTACTTCGGTCATTACTGTTCGCTCTGATGTTGTAACAGCGACTTTGTTAATAGCTGCAAATACTCTGAGGTGTTCAGGGAGTTTGTCTTTCAATTCAATCAAGAGTCGAGATGCTGTCTTCTTTCCTACACCTGGAACTAAACATAAGGATGCTACGTCTTCTTCTATTACTAGTTGAGCCAATTCGCTAGGACCGTGTACGCCCAACACCGCCAAAGCAAGAGATGGGCCAACTCCATGCGCCATTAATAATGCCTCAAAACAACTTCTTTCCTGCGCTGAAAGAAATCCGTATAAGGTCTGATCTGCTTCTCGAAAATGGTGATGAATATATAAGAAGACCTCCTGGCCTATCTCTCCAATTGAAACAGTTGTGGTAGGAGTCATCATTACCTGATACCCAACCCCAGATACCTCAACAAGAACTTTTCCCTCTTCACTCCGCTCCAGTAAAACCCCTCTAAGCGATCCGATCATTTTGTTTCACTCACCAACATAGACGACGAAGGTTTCATCGCTAAATGGCAAAGAGCTACTGCTACTGCATCAGCAGCATCGACAGGACGCAATGGTTTATTAATCGATAACAGGGTTTGAACCATCTGTTCCATTTGTTTTTTGTCAGCTCCCCCCCAACCTGCAACAGCAAGCTTCACCTCATTTGGTGAATAAAGATTCACTGCGCAACCGGAAGCAGCCGCCGTGGCCATAGCCACTCCAGCTGCTTGTCCAGTAGCCATTGCAGAACTAACATTCACTTGAAAGAGCACTCTTTCAATTGCCACTTCTTCTGGTTCATATTCATCAATCAGTGATCGAATCTCTTCTTGCAACTCTGCTAAACGGACAGCAAGGTCGGTTTTTGGGGAAGTACGTATGACGCCAGCAGCTACGGCCTTAACTACTTTGGATTTACTTTTATCTTGCTCAAGAACGCCGTAGCCACAACGCGAAAGCCCCGGATCTATCCCTAATACGAACATGTGTACGATTGTAGCCAGATTTCCGTCAAGAGGTGTTCACCCTCTCCTTGATTTGAAACTAATCCTGAATTAAATCGAAAATCTCGTTAGGGATATCAAAATTTGCATAAACATCCTGCACATCATCAAGGTCGTCAAGAAGATCTATTACTTTGAGAACTGATCGGGCATCTGATTCATTGTCAATCGCTACCGTTGTTGTGGGCAACATTGTTACATCGGCTGAATCAAATCTCAGGCCATCTGTCTCTAGAGCTAAACGAACTTCGGGTAAAACAGACGGATCACAAGTAAGACGCCATATGTCACCTTCATCAACTAAATCTTCCGCACCTGCTTCAAGGGCAACCATCATAATTTCATCTTCCTCTATGTTTGCTGGAATCAAGATGATGCCCTTTCTTTCAAACTGCCAAGCAACAGAACCGGGTTCAGCTAAAGAGCCGCCATTTTTACTTAGTAACGACCTTACTTCTGACCCAGTACGATTTCGATTGTCTGAAAGCGTTTCAACGTAAAGAGCTACTCCGTGTGGCGCGTAGCCCTCATAGGTAATGGATTCGTAGTCAACACCTTCAAGTTCTCCCGTGCCTCTTTTGATTGCGCGTTCGATTGTGTCGATAGGCACCGAAGCATCGCGGGCTTTTTGGAACATAGTGCGTAAGGTTGGATTTGCATCCACGTCTCCCCCGCCTTGCCGAGCTGCTACTTCAACCTGTTTAATCAATTTCGCGAAAAGTTTTCCTCTCTTTTTATCTGCTGCACCTTTTTTATGTTTGATGGTTGCCCATTTAGAGTGACCCGACATGATATTTCCTTACAGTGTCAACTTGAAGCAAAGGCTAATTCCAGAAATAACTCATGGATACGCCCATCACTAACTAATTCTGGATGGAAAGACGTCGTCATTATCTTTCCTTGACGACAAAAGACAGGATGCCCTTCAACTGAAGCAAGGACTTCAACGTTCTCCCCTACACGCTCAACAAGGGGAGCACGGATGAAGACCCCTCGAAAGGGTGTTTCAAATCCAGCGATCTGCAAATCTGCTTCAAAAGAAGCAAGTTGGCGGCCATAGCCATTTCGCCTCACGTCTATATCAATGGAGCCCAATGGATGCTGATCATCCCGTCCGTCGAGAATTGTTCTACTCAAGAGAATCATTCCTGCACATGTTCCTAAAATGGGAAGACCATCTTGAATCTGATCGCATAAAAGATCTCTAACTCCTAGAGATTCGGCAAGTTTCAACATAGTAGTTGACTCGCCCCCAGGGATAACGAGTGCATCCACATCTTTGAGATGTCTAGGACTTCTAATTTCAAGTGGAGTAGCCCCTGCAAGGGACAACTCCTGGGCGTGCCGGTCAAATGCTCCTTGAAGAGCTAGGACTCCAACTTTCACCTAGATTTACCAACCTCGGTCAGATAGACGCGTTTCAAGATTCTCGATTTCTAAACCAGGCATTGCTTCTCCTAAACCACGGCTTACTTTTGCGACCTTGTCTGCATCTGAAAAATTCGTTGTTGCTTCAACAATAGCTTGAGCTCTCCGGGCAGGATCTTCACTCTTGAAGATTCCCGACCCGACAAAAACAGACTCTGCGCCAAGTTGCATCACTAACGAAGCATCTGCAGGAGTAGCAATACCACCTGCACAGAATATAGGAACTGGCAAGCGACCTGTCTCTGCAACCTCTTGAATTAAGGGCAAAGGTGACTGTAATCTCTTTGCCCAATCAAACAACTCAGCGCTATCTGCTTGTACAAGCTTTCTGATATCCCCAGTAATGGATCGAATGTGACGCACAGCTTCAACAATATTTCCAGTACCCGCTTCTCCTTTTGAACGGATCAAGCATGCCCCTTCAGATATGCGTCGTAACGCTTCGCCAAGATTTGTAGCCCCACAAACAAATGGCACTTCAAAAGCCCATTTATCAATATGGTGAGTCTCATCTGCCGGCGTGAGAACCTCGCTTTCATCAATGTAATCAACCTCAAGAGATTGAAGAATTTGAGCCTCAGCGAAATGACCAATTCTTGCTTTCGCCATAACTGGAATCGTTACTGCCGATTTGATCCCTTCAATCATTTCCGGATCCGACATTCGTGCAACACCGCCATCTTTGCGGATATCTGAAGGTACACGCTCGAGCGCCATAACTGCAGCAGCGCCTGCATCTTCCGCTATACGTGCTTGCTCTGCATCAACGACATCCATAATGACGCCGCCCTTTAACATCTCAGCTAAGCCTCGCTTGACTAATTGAGTTCCAGTTTCTCTTACTGCTTCATTCATAAATATCAGTCTAAATGAATCTTTAGCCGTAGTTACTACCCAACAAAAGTTTCAGTCAATAAGTTCTATCGCCTCGTCCGAACTCAAGATGCTCCCCTCGCCCGGTCGTGCCAAAGTAACCCAAGTTGTACCAGCATCGAAAGTAACCGTTTCTCCAGATTCATCATCCATTATTGACCAACCATCAGAGGTTCGTTGACGATCCCAAGTCACGCCCGTGACAGTTCCGTCTCGTAAAAGCCACCCATCCCCTGAACCGGTACTAATGGCTTGAGGTGAGGCGGGATCTGCATCTGAAGTCCTATATCCAACATAAAGAAAAAGTAAGTTGTCTGCCGATAAGGGTGCTCCATTTTCATCAAGGTGTAGCACTCCATCTTGATATCGAATCCATTGCTCTAAAGAACTATCCCAAACATAGTCAGTGACTCTTTGCCAAATTGTCCACCGTACTCCTGCGGCGGGGACTGCGTTTTGTGATATTTCCCCATATTCTAAGATTGACAGGGGTGTCTCTGCTTCATTTGATGCCGTTCCTTGCAAGTCTTGTATATTTATCTTTCCATTATCTGGACGAGAACGACTCGAATCTCGGTCAAAATATTGTTCCCCCCATTGAGATGCCGCAGACCTGCTGTCGTAACCACCCCTCCACTCTGCAGTTTTAATTTCTTCTAGGACGAGATCGTTAGACCCCCAATATACGAAAACTGGATGATTCAGGTTTA